>CAKZLD010000239.1 GCA_937125135.1 uncultured Ignavibacterium sp. | reverse complement strand
CATTGGAGCACATCAATCAATCGGAACAAATGCACTTTATATTGGCGGCACTGAAGTTCAGAAGAAAAAGTTTTTACCTTCATTAACGTCGGGTAAAAAAATTGCTGCCTTCGGATTAACAGAAGCTCAAGCAGGATCTGACTCTTTTCATCTTAAAACTTTTGCAAAACTTGAAGGTGATGAATGGGTAATTAACGGAGAAAAACTCTGGATTACTAATGGTGGAATTGCTGATATTATCTCTTTATTTGCCAGAACAGAAAAAGGTATTTCACTTTTTGCAGTCGAAACAAACAGACCAGGTTTTAAAGCAGGCCCTCCTGAGAAAAAAATGGGAATTAAAGGTAGCGTTACTAATGCATTAAGTTTTGATAATGTAAGAATTCCAAAAGAGAACCTAATTGGTCAAGAAGGGCGAGGTTTTATTTATGCAATGAAAACTCTCGATGCAGGCAGACTCGGGTTGGGTGCTGCGTGTCTTGGGGTTTCGAAAGAATTACTCGAACTTTCTACAAAATATTCTAAAGAAAGAGTTCAGTTTGATCATCCGATTGCACACTTTCAGGCAATTCAGTTTATGCTGGCAGAAATGGCGGTAATGATTTATAATATGGAAAGTATTGTTTACAGAACTGCAGTTGATTATGATTCAGGAAAAGATATTTCTCGTCAATCTGCAATTGTAAAATTCTATTGTTCTGAGTCCCTTGATAAAATTGTTGATTACGCAGTTCAGATTCACGGTGGAATGGATTATTCACAAGAACTTCCAATTGAAAGAATTTATCGTGATTCAAGAATCAATAGAATTTTTGAAGGAACAAATGAAATTCAAAAAGGCATTATTGCCCGCGAAGTAATTAAGAAAAACGGAAAACTTTAATTCGACAGGAGAGAATAATGGCTAAATCAAATCCATCAGAAAAAAAAACCGCTGTTGAAAAAACAAAATCTAAACGTAAAGTAACCAATTACTATAAAATATTCTTTGACGATAACGAGAGCATTAATTATATGAAAAGTAAATTAACGCCTAAACAAGTTGCCAAGTATCTCAAAGCATACGAAAAAAATCATCAAAAATTTTATAATAAAGAATTTGTTCAATTTTTGAAAAAATACGATAAGTACACTCAGCTTATCGAAATTCACGACGTTTCTTACTAAACCGTATGAATTAAAAATCTTTAGGAGTGATTAAAATGATTTTCATTCTTTTGATCATTCTTGCTTTTAATATTGGTTTGAATGCCCAGATTCATTGGTTTAAAATCGGAACCGGCTTGTATTACGGAGTTACAAATAACTATTCCGGTAATGACATAGCAATTTCTTTCGGTGGCTGGCAGGCTAAACAAGAGTGGGTAAACAAATGGAGCGAAGAATTATTCAATACCAAACTAAAAGAGCTGAGAGTTCAACATCTTTTGAGTGTTAAAGGTCCTGATGATGTGTGCAATAAAAAGAAGGAAATCGAATTAAAAAAGTTAGCTGAATTTGTTAAAAACATTATCTACGCAACCTACTTTATTGATAATGTGATTGTAATTGCACATTCAAGCGGCTCTTTCGTTGCCAATGAATTTCTTAATATAATGTACGGCGAAAACGGAATTGCGAAGGATAGCTTTTACATAAACAAAGTTCTTTATTTCAATCTTGATGGTGGCATAGGCGGAGATGATTGCGGAAGTTCGATTGATACAAGTGTAATCAGATATATTAAAAAAGTTTATGCAGTTGCTGCGTTCGATTCAACCAATAACAAATACTCTTCAAATTATCAAACGATGAAAGAGCTGGCAAGATTATTCGGAGACAAATCTGAATTAATTCTGATTGATGCATCTGATAGTAATTGCATTGATAAATGGTGCTTGCACGATGTTCTAATAACAACAAAGCCTCACAATCCTGAAAAGTATAATCTTGAGAAAGACTATCAAATTTTTGATACTGAGAGAAAAGTTCAAACAAAATATCTTGATGTATTGAAAAAATAAAAAGGGTTGACTAAGTAAATTAAATTTATATATGTCAACCCTTAAAAAAGATTTGAGGTTAAGCAGCTTTTTCCAACTCAACTGAAATTTCAAATTTTACATCTTCACCTACAACAACTCCACCTGCTTCAGTTAATGCGTTCCAATGTAAACCGAAATCGAATCTGTTCACTTTTCCTGTAATATCAAAACCAGCAACTTCTCCTCCACCAAAACCTTGTACCACTCCATTAAATTCCACATTCAATGTTACTTCTTTTGTTGTACCTCTGATTGTAAGATCGCCAACGAGTTCATATTGACTGTCAGATTTTTTATTCATTGATTTTGAAATGAAAGTAATTTTAGGATAATTTTCCGCATCGAAGAAATCTGCAGATTTTAAGTGACCATCTCTCTGATCATTGCGAGTGTCGATGCTATTTACATCTGCTTCGAATGAAATTTTTACATCTGAAAAGTCGTTACTCTCCGCTTCAACAGTTCCTTCGAAATTTTTGAATTGCCTAGTTACTGTAGAAACAACTAAGTGTTTTACTTAAAATTAGATTTCTGAGTGTGATTGATCAATTTTCCAAAGTGCCATTTTATTCCTTTCTATTTTTTTGTTAACAGTGAATAAAAAATCGCTATTAAATTCAGTTCAAAAAAATTAGAACATTTTTTTAAATGAATAAAACTATTGCATATAGAATAATTCGGAGAGTCTAATTTCGTTGAGAGCTCACAAAAGTGATTTCAGGGTAAGATGAGATTTTATTTGACTTCGAAAAGAATAAAAAGAAAACTGAATAAATTCCAATTAGTCCGATTCCCAATAGTGTAGATAACAACTCTTTATTTTCAGAGAAAATTTGAAAGCCGGTGAAAATTCCAATCAGCAATAAAATCAAAGGAATTCCATAAAGAAAAAATGAAGCAGAGAGGATTTTACTGCCTTTTATTACAACTCTGACTTTATCACCGGGAATTACACCGAATGGATCTTTAACTAATAAAGTTCTCTCTGATGAATTCCCCGGTTTGCAGTAAACTTTGGCAGAACACTCACCACATTTTGCTGAATCGTGTATCAAAATTTCAGCAAGTCCGTTAAGTGATTTTGTTACAATTCCTTCTTCAACTATTTCTTCAGAGTACATAATTAAGATTTTGAGTTATCAACTCACTTTAACTTCAATCTGATTTTCTTTAAATAGTTCTGCAGCTTTTTCAGGATGAACTAATCTTATTGCACCTGTTTTACATTTATCAATCGGGATTTTACTTATGTCTAAATTTTCATAATTTATTTCAGGCAGAAATTCTCTCATTTCTATTGAGCCATCAGATTTTCTTGCGCAAATTCCACATCCGAAGCAAGCAACTTTACAAACTTCTTTTGCTCTTTTCGGATCATCGTGGTTTTTACAGAACACAAAAAGTTCCCTATCTTCAGGATGAATTTCTATTATACCGCGAGGACAAACCTCTGCACATTGACCACAGCCGGTACAAAGTTCTTCAATTACAACTGGTAATCCGTTTTCATTCATAAAAATAGCACCGAACTGACAGGCATCAACACATTCACCACCACCAAGGCAGCCGTACAAACACATTTTACTCCCGCCAGCAACAACTGTTTGGACAGAGCATTTTGTCGGGCCTTTATAATTTGTGTTTTCTTTAAACTCAGCTTCTGCTTTTCCTCCCTGACACAAAACTCTTGCGACAAGTTTTATTGATGTTGCGCTTTCGAGTCCAAGTATTCTCGCAATTTCATCTGCAACTTCTTGTCCACCAACCGGGCATCCGTTCACTTTAACTTTACCATCAACCACATTGGTAGCAAAATCATAGCAACCAGCTAATCCGCAAGCTCCGCAATTTGCATTAGGAAGAATTTCATTTACCTCGCCAATTTTGGGATTTTCAACTACACGTAATTTTTTATCAGCGATTGCCAAAGCAGCAGCGAAAATAAGTCCCAACCCTCCCATTGTGGCTATTGCTATTATAAAAGTTATATCCATTTTTAACTCCTTTGTTTTTCAGAATAATTAGTGATAAAATTTTTTATCAGCTAATTTTCATTAAAAATATAACTACCAAAATTCTTTGAATAAAATATCTCGCCTTTTTCATCAACTATCATCGCTTCTGTATTATTTATGCTTTCTACAAGTTTTAATCCTTTATCTACTCCAAGCACAAAAACCGCAGTTGCCAGTGCATCTGCAAAAGCATTGCTTTTATTGATTATGGAAACACTCTGAATTCCTGTTGATGGATAACCTGTTTCCGGATTGATAATATGATGATATCTTTTTCCATCAACTTCAAAATATTGCTCATAATCGCCAGAGGTTGCAATTGAATTGTCCGAAATGATTACAACTTCAATTATTTGTTTCGGCTCTCTTGGATGCTGAATTCCGACTTTCCATTTTCTACCAAAAGCTTTCACTTCTCCACCTGCATTTACAAGTGCCTGAGAAATTCTATAATTTTTCAGTATCTCAATTGCTTTATCCACTGCATAACCTTTAGCAATTGCACCGAAATTAAATCCTACTTTTTTCTTACGAGAAATTTTATTTTCAGTAAGAATCGTAACATTATCCCAGCCACTTAACTCAAGCGACGAATCAATCATTGACTTTGATGGAACAGATGGATTGTTCGTATAAAAACCCCAGACTTTAGATAAATTGTCAAGACTTACATCGAAAGCATTTTCAGAAATTTTGCTCACACTGTCGCACAAAAGAAAGAGATTATAAATTTCCGTATCAATCTGAAAGACAGAGTCTGATGAATTATTTATTTTCCAAATCGGACTACTTTCTTTGAAAGTCGAAAACAATTCATCAATTCTTTTGATCTCATTGAATGCTTGTGTGATTGCATTCTCTGCTTTCTTTTCATCATCATCAATTACCTGAATTTCAACAATAGTTCCTAAAAGAATCTGAGTGCGTTTGATTGTCTTATTTTCATCGCCTGATTCTCTGGCAACAAAAAATCCAATAATAAAAAGAACAATTAGTAATAAAATCCAAAGTGATGTTTTTTTAGCGTACAATTTTTTTTCAATTCTACTTCAGTTCAAAACACTTTAAACAACTTTAATCAAAACTTTATTTGGCGCACAGGCAATTATATTTCCGACTTCACTTGCAATTGAATGTTTACAAATTCCGTTTTTACAAGCTGAAGAGTTGACAATCGCAATTCCATTATCAATTCTCAAAGAAGTTTTTCCAATTGAACCATCAATCTGAATGTTATTGTATTTGGAATTTAAATTCAATCTGTCAACAATACCTTTTTCATTCTCAATTACTAATTCTCTGCTTCCTGAATTAAAAATTTTGGAGAACAGATTTTCATTTCTGAACTCAGCAGTAAACAGCAATTCAGCTTTTCTATTTTTCAAACTGTTTCTGATTTCGGCGAAAGAATAATTAAAGTCATCAACTGAATAGATTGAATTAGAGCTATCATTTAATATTATATCTGAATCAACTTTCTGATTAAGTCTTTTAATTCTGTAAACGACTTTTCCTGATTTAGTAAATGATTGATTTTGCATTTGCTTTTCAAATCTGTTAACAACTTCACCGACTTTACTATCAGAGAAAATGATTGCTTCACTGCCTGATTTGATTTTCATTCTGAAAGATTTGATTAGATTGGCAATCACATTTTCATCTGCAGGGATAAAACCGTGAACAACAAACAAATCCGATTTTGCAGAATTGGAAATCTTTCCGGTTGAATATCCTGCAGCTAAAGCAATTGATCCTAATCCAGCAAACTTCAAAAAATTTCTTCTTGATATCATTTTATCTCCTATTTTTCAAAAAAATTTCAAACTAACTAATTAATTCTAAAACCAACACACTTT
>CAKZLD010000238.1 GCA_937125135.1 uncultured Ignavibacterium sp. | reverse complement strand
GCGAAGAATGCAGGACTGTTAGCAGTTGAAATTTTATCTTTAAGTATTAAAAGTTTGCAACAAAAAATGTATGACTTTAAAGAAAAAATCAAACAAGATTCGCTTAATAAAAATTTGAGCTTGAAGAATTAAACTGATTCGAGAAAAAAATGATAGTTAATTAATTTGAATATTTGAACAAAAAATTTTATTTTTCGAATAATCATCCACTAAAAAACTAACTTCCATCAATCAATAAAAGGAGCAAAAATGAAAAAAGTTCTTTTATTTCTTTTCGCAGGACTAATATCCTTTCAGATAACACTCGCTCAGGATAAAGCTGAAGTTAGTCCTTTCCTCGGTGCTTACAACAAACCTGGAACGGAGGCAATTTGGGATGTCTTGTTCAATTATAATCTTCAAACCATTACCGGCGGACTTGGTAATGCTGGTGCAGTTTACATCCCAACTCTTAATCAGTTTTGGGTTTCCCGTTGGTCAACTCCTGCAGGAAGAGTTTATGTAATTAGTACAACAGGTGCTATTGTTGACTCTTTTACTACATCAGGTTTTACCGGAACTAGAAATATGGTTTATGATCCGGTTAATAATGAAGTAGTCTGCGGGAATGCAACCAACATATTATACCGAGTTAATCCTGTTACCAGAGCAACAGTAGGACAAATAACGATGCCTACTACGATAACCGCACGTTTCATAACTTACGATCCAAGTGCTAATAGTAACAATGGCGGATTTTGGGTTGGAAACTGGAATGCTGGAAATTTACATTTCTATTTGGTCAATCGTTCAGGAGCGCAGATAGGCATTATTAATAATACTGCGATTACTGGAGTTTATGGAATAGCTTATGATTATTGGTCTGTCGGTGGTCCATATCTTTGGGTTTGGTCACAGGGAGGCGGCGCAGGAACTGCACAAAATATTATTCAGATTTCTGTTGCTTCTGGTACCCCCACCGGAGTTCAGAGAAATGTTGTCCCTGATATTGATCCAACTAATACTCAAGCAATTGCCGGAGGTTTATTTATTACCGCAGACTTAGTTCCTGGTAAAGTTGTGCTTGGTGGTGTATTGCAAGGAACACCTGATAGATTATTTGGATACGAAATTTTTGTTACAGACGCTGGTGTTCTGGCACCATTTAACTTAACTTCTCCTGCAAATGGAGCTTCTATTACTACATTGCCAAATTCAAATACTCCAGTTGTGATAACTTGGGATACATCAAGAGCAAATGCCACTTATAAATGGATATTTGGTTCGCCAACAGTTCCTCCAAGATTATTAACATTTCCAACTGGCACGAACAGTTTAACATTAACTTTGGGTCAAATTGATGCGCTATTAGCGGGCTTTGGAGTGCTCCCTGGTCAGACAATTGTTGGTCAATGGGATGTATGGGCATTCAGAAATAATTTCCCTGCGAATGATTCATTAAAATCCTCAAATGGACCTCGAACTATTCAAGTTACAAGAGGAATTCCGCAATTAATAGCATTTAATTTAGTTTCTCCCGCAAATGGAGTTACTCTTGTTACTTCACCTTTTAATAATAATCCGGTTAATATTACTTGGAGAAGATCCGGAGAAGCAGTTAATTATAGATTTAAATTAGGTCCTAATCTTTCAAATCCGTTATTAAATTTACCTTCGAATAATAATGGATATGATACCGTATTAACTTTAATAAATTCAGGTATAGATGCTTTCTTAGCTTCACAAGGTATATTGCCAGGACAATCAATCAATGCTCAATGGGCTGTATGGGCTTATAATGGAGTTGATTCATTAAAATCAGTTCAAACATTTAATATTACTTTGCAAAGGCAAGGACTGGGCGATGTACTTGTAGCTTATGATTCAACTTTAACAAATGGAAGAATCAACAGGGACTCTGTTACAGCAGTATTAGCAAGATTAGGGCTGACTTTTGATTTGTTTAATAGAGGTGGACAAACTTCAACTAATGTTATTTCTTTCAGAAATTATGATAGAATTGTATGGACGGGTGAAGGAACAAGTGTAATGTCAAATGTGCAAAAAGATTCTATAAAAGCTTGGTTAAACTCTGGATTGCCGACTAAGAAAAGAAATTTGATAATTTTTGCTGAAGACATAGGTTATCAGTTTGGTAGAACAGGCTCAACATATATTGATTTAGACTTTATGCAAAACTATTTAGGTGCAGTTTATTATTTAGATAGACCTGCCTCCGGAGGAGCTCAGGGATTAATCGGTATTCTTCCTCCTCATTTCACTGCTCCTGATAGTACAATAGGAACATGGCCTGATGTATTAGGAGTTTTCGGAACAACCTCCGAGCCGTTGTATAGATTTAGATTCAATGACACAACATACAATGCAATTGGTAATAAGAAACCGAATTTTGAAGTTTCAACATTTGCGGTTGATGTTGAATCACTAAGACCTGCGGTTGATAGTCCTACCGGTTCTCCTGTACAAAGAATGTTGCAAGGAGCTCTAAATTATCTAGTAATTCCGGTTGAATTAAGTTCTTTCACAGCATTAGCAAACGCAAACAATGTAATATTAAATTGGTCAACTGCTACTGAAAAGAATAATTATGGTTTTGATGTTCAACGTAAATCAAAAGAGGGAGAATATCAAACCATCGGGTTTGTTAAAGGAAACGGAACAACAACTGAAACAAAAGACTATGCTTTCGTTGATTCCAAGTTGCCTGTTGGTAGCTATTCATATCGTTTAGTTCAAATTGATTTTGATGGTACAAGACACATTAGTAATGAAGTATTTGCTGAGGTAACAACTCCAGTTGAATTTGCAATGTCACAAAACTATCCAAATCCTTTCAACCCTGTTACAAAGATTAATTTCTCTCTACCGGTTAGTTCAAAAGTTACATTAAAGATATTCGATGTGCTTGGTCAGCAGATAACAGAGTTAATAAATAAAGATATGGAAGCAGGTTATCACGAAGTTAGTTTCGATGGCTCAATGTTAAGTAGTGGAGTATATATTTATAAATTAGAAGCTGTTGGGTCAAACGGAATTACTAATTCAGCAGTAAATAAGATGATTCTCAGCAAATAAAATTCTTTGAGCTGTCTTCTTTTTGAAGACAGCTCATTTTCTTACTTAAATCTCTTTGCAAAAAAAATTGATATTTCACTTGACATTAAATAATAATATTCACATTTTAGAATTGAAATATCATTTAATTAACTAATCGTCCTAATTATTAATTAAAAAGGAGTACTTATGAAAAAATCCTTTCTTCTTCTTTCTTTTCTTTTGCTCGCTTTAACTCCTGCTCTTTTTGCTCAGAATGCATCTGAAAACATTCCGGGTGGAGTAAGAGAAGGTGATAAAGTAGAACTACCTTATCAAACCGTTTATTTTGAAGGCGGTGAAAATGTTCTTTTTGACAATGGTCCTCTCGTAACATTACCAGGTGGAGGTTGTGCTGGTGGTGATGCAAGTATATTGGATGGAAATGTTGGTGGTCATACACTTTTTGGCTGGAACGTTAATCACGGTGCTGCTCCCGGAACAAATTTTTACATTGCAGATGATTTTACAAGTACTGCTGCATGGAATATTGACTCAGTACGTTTTTTCACCTATCAAACAGGAGCAACCACCTCAACCATTACTGGTGTTTATGTTCAAATTTGGAACGGTCCTCCAGATTCAGGTGGTGTAGTTGTTTGGGGTGATTTAACCACGAATAGAATGGTCAGAACATATTTAAGTAATATGTATAGAGCTCAAAATACAACTCCGACAGATTGTACTAGAAGGATACAAATTGTTACTGCCACAATTAATGCTAATTTACCAGCTGGCACATACTGGATCCAATGGGGTATTACCGGAACATCGACCTCTGGTCCTTGGCAACCACCTGTTACAATTCAAGGAGTGGCAGTTACAGGTAATGCAAAACAAAAAACTGCTACGGGTTGGGTAAATGCTTTAAACGGAACAACTTCACCAAATGGTGCTCCATTTATAATTTATGGAAATGCGGGAGCTGCTTGCCCGGTTGAGCCGCCTACGAATCCAAATCCTGCAAATAATGCAACAAACGTTTCTATTAACCCTGGAAATGCAACTTGGACAAACGGAGCTGGTACAACAAAAGTAAAAGTATTCTTCGGTCCTGCAGGAAATATGCAGCAGGTTTACAGCGGAAATGCAATTTCACAAATTGCTATTCCTGGTCCACTTCAATATAGCACAACTTACAACTGGAGAGTAAGATGTGAAAATGATACTTGTGGAGTTGATGGTCCTGTGTGGTCATTTACAACAATGGCAGATCCATTAATTCAGGTTCTTATAAACGAACCATTCCCAAATCTCAATAACTGGACACCAGCTGGTCCTTTAGGATTAACCAACTGGTCAGCTAATGCTTCCGCAAACGCTGGAGGAACTGCTCCTGAATTGAGAATGAGCTGGACACCTTCTTTCAATGGTGCAAGTTATATTAAATCAATTCAATTAAATGGGCCTGTTGGTTTACCTCTTCAAGGCTCGTACAGACGATTCTTTGATTGGTATGCAAATCCTTCCGGAACATTTGGGCTTGCAATTACTTATGATGACGGTACAACATATACACCATTGAATCAAGTTGTTGATCCAACCGGAAATGTTGGACCAGAATTAGTTAACTTCACTTTCAGCTTAACTCAATCTGAATTCAAGCTGGCATTCTTCTTTAATGGAAACTCATTCAATAATGATAATATTTTCTTTGATGACCTACTAGTTCAGTACATTATCCCTGTAGAATTAACCTCATTTACAGCAACAGCAATAGGAAATGATGTTCAATTGAACTGGTCAACTGCAACAGAGAAAAACAATCAGGGCTTTGAAATTCAGAGAAGCAATGGTGGTGAATATCAGGTTGTAGGATTTATAAGTGGAAACGGAACCACCGTTCAACCACAACAGTATTCGTTCGTTGATAAAAATGTTAATGCAGGTAAATTCACCTACAGATTAAAGCAAATTGATTTCAACGGTCAATTCGAATATTCACCTGAAATTGAAGTTGACGTTATTGGTGTAAGAGAATTCTCATTAGCTCAGAATTATCCCAATCCATTCAACCCAACAACGACATTAAGCTTCAACCTCGCAGTTGATAGCAAAGTATCATTGAAGATTTTTGATGTTTTAGGACAAGAAATAATGACTTTAATGAATGAAACAAAGACTGCTGGAACTCACAATGTTACTTTTGATGCAAGCAAATTAAACAGTGGTGTTTATTTCTACAGAATAGATGCATTCGGCGTTGATGGACAGAAATTCACTGACGTTAAGAAGATGATCTTAAATAAATAGTTTAATTCACCAAGATGACATCTTTTTAGCAAAAAGATGTCATCTTTTATATTGTTCAATAATTTAAGGAGGTTATGAAAAATTTATTAGTTCTTTTCGTTTCTTTACTTGCATTTAATTTTTTAATTGCGCAAGACAACGGCGCTCGACCCGGAACAGGAGAAAGTCTTAAACCAGAACCTGATAATACAACTATGAATATTGAAGCTTTGATCTTTTCAGATTACTTCAATCAAAGTAATTCAGTAGCAGCATTGCAAGCCCGAGGATGGACTGTCATTAATCAGGATGGTGGAGGAACTACTGCAGCTTGGTTTACTGGTACTCCATTTGTTTTTACTGCATTTGAAGGACCCGACTCAGGATATGTAGCTTCAAATTTTAATGGAGCAAACGGATTTTATATTGATCATTGGCTCATTTCTCCTATAATTGGAGTTACAGCTGGTGATACTCTTAGTTTCTATCATCGTTCACCGGACAATAATACTTATGATGATTCACTTTATGTAAAAGTTTCTCCTACAGGTGGAAGTGCAATTTCCGATTTTACAATATCATCGCCAAGATTTCGTACCGGCGAAAGTGGCTGGGAAATTTATAGATATATTTTTACAGTTACTGGTTTTGTAAGATTTGCAATTCAATATCAAATTTTTGATGGTGGACCTAGTGGAAATTATTCGAATTATGTTGGTATTGACAAACTTGAAGTTAGAGGAGCAGGATATATTCCTGTAGAACTCACTTCTTTCACTGCAACTGCAAACAATAATAATGTCGTTCTTAATTGGGCAACGGCTACAGAAAAGAATAACCAAGGTTTCGAAATTCAAAGAAGTAATGGAAATGGATTTACAACTATTGGATTTGTAAAAGGTGCAGGTACAACTACTCAACCACAAAATTATCAGTTCATTGATAGAAACTTGAATTCAGGAACCTATTCTTACAGATTAAAGCAAATTGATTTAGATGGGACATCAGATTTGAGCAAAGTAGTTGAAGTTGAAATTCTTAATCCGAAAGAATTTTCTTTAAATCAGAACTTTCCTAATCCATTCAATCCTTCAACTAAGATTAACTTCAGCTTAGCAGCAGATAGCAAAGTAAGCTTGAAAGTATTTAATGTATTGGGACAGGAAGTATCAACTCTATTGAATGGAAATCTCGCTGCTGGAAATCATGAAATTAATTTCAACGCTGCTGGAATGAACACAGGTGTTTACTTCTATAAATTAGAAGCTGCAGGAATTGACGGAACCAAATTCAGTTCAGTTAAGAAAATGATTCTAAGTAAGTAATTCGGTTTGTATAAGAGAGATAGAAGCCGTTCAGAAATGAACGGCTTTTTTATTTCCAGAGTTACAATTTTCTCGCAACAACAACCACTGTCTTATTAGTCTCCACAACTCCTGAATTATCGTTCAAAGCTTCAATGAAAATAATATAGATACCAATTCTCAAAGTTCTTCCATCATCATCTTTACCATCGAAAATTACTGAACCACTTGAGCCGCTCGGTTGATTATTCAATAATGTTCTTACTAATCTACCTTTGCTATCGAATATTTTAATTCTTACCTGAGCAACTGTCTGAGTAAGATTATAATTTATAATACAGAAATCTTCAAATCCATCATTGTCAGGAGAAAATGGATTTGGTGAAACTGATAAAGTTGACTGAGAGTTTGGGTTGATGGTGAAAATACTATTGGTTTTATTTGGTGTTGCTCCGATTTCACTTACACTTGAATTCCAATTCGACGGCTCGTTAGAATTCAAAAACGGATTTATTCTTTCAAGCGAACGATTTTTTGTATTTGTAAAATTTCGGTTGTGCCATTTCGGTGAATAATAAATTGAATCAATAACTCTTCCAAGAACATCTTTTAATAAAATTATTTCACCGCTGTTTGAAAGACTGATGTCAGATTTACCAACTATATTAATATTCTCTGATGACTGCAAATTATATTTTGAAATTGTGATCGAGTCGGCTGCCAATAAAAAATACGACTTTGGAGGCAAACTGAAATTTGAATTACTTAATCTAAATTTATTGTCATTCCCATCGCTGATAAACCATCCACCAATATTTACGGGATCATCTGAAATATTATAGAACTCGATGAACTCACTATTATCAATATCAGGATCGAACATAATTTCATTGAAGACTACTGAGTTTCTCTGATAGAGAGGAGCATTGTTAATAGAATTTTCTTTGCCGGGAGTACTACCGTTTCTACTAATCGAGAGAGTCCAGTTTGTACTGTCGTTCGTCAATTGATTGAAAGAGATTCTTTCAAGAGAAACATCTTTTTTATTTCCCCAACTTGAACGGTAGAACAAACTATCAATAATTCCATTTCTGAAGTCATATAAAATTATTCCATCTGAAGTATTTCCCAACGTTCCAAAGTTAGTATAAAATATTTTTGAGGTTACATCAGGATAAAATCTATTAAAGGATGTGTCCTTTGTAATTATGAAATACTCTTGAGGTTTAACATAAATATCCTGATTAGTAATAAATCCTTTTGTCGGAGTTGTTAGTATATCACTTATACTCCAGTTTTTAATGTTAATTGAATCAGAAGATGAATTATAAAGCTCTATCCATTCTGGTTTATTATCAGCGGGATTATACATTACTTCACTGAATTTAATCAAGCCTTCTGCAAAACCCGGCTCAATAAACTTTTCAATAAAATTATTTAATGTGTCTTCATCATTTGAATATTTAACTTCTGCAGCAACTAAAATTTTTTTATTGAGATTTGTTATTCGATTCGGACAATTGATAATTATTGAATCAGATGGATTTACATTATTAGCGGTAGAAACACCCAATAACTGATCTACCACATTATTCGAGTCGCTATCAATGTAAAATCTGACTTCAAAACTTGAGGAACGATTCGAACCGAAATTTTTGATCTTAGCTGATACGTTTACATTCTGTCCTAACGTAGGAAATCTTGGACTGAACAACAAATCAGTTACAGACAAATCTTCCTGCTTTGGTGTAATGCTGTTTATTCTTCCCGGAGTGCTTTGCTCATTGTCCAAACTGCTTGCCCAATTTGATGATAGATTTGATTGTGAGTTAATTGAAATTCTTTCCAATGAAAATCCATTCGTTCCTCCCCACTGATTCGAATAAAAAACCGAATCAATGCTAAGTCCGCGATTGTCTCTTAGAATAACCCCATCAATATCATTATTCAGCGAAGCAAAATTAAGTCTTAATACTGGAGAAGGAATAACTCTGTGAAAGTTAAAAATGGATGTGTCTTTGCTAATTACAACGTAAGATTTTGGAAGAATGAAAAAATCATTTTTGATTTCTGTTGATTGAGGAGTTGTAATTACATCAGAGATTCGCCATCCTTTTAAGTTGATTTGAAAATCTGTTTTGTTATAAAGTTCAATCCACTCTGGTTCACCTCCGATTGGAGCAAACATTATTTCGTTGATGACAATATTGTTAAACTGAAATCCTGACTGAATTCTTTTATAGAAATAGTTGTTCGATGTATCCTCGTCTGCAGAAAATACTGCCTGAACAAAAAATGCTCTTTCACTTTGAATATTCTGAATTTGATAATTGAACAAAACAGATATTGAGTCCAAGCTGCCAATATTGATTTGTGCTTTCGTTTCTAACAGAATGTCTGGGATTGAATCCAAATCAGTGTCTTCGAAAAGTTTTGTGGTAATTGTTGCAAAATTCTTCCCAATATTTTTAATCAACGATGATATGGAAACATTATCACCAGAAATCGGAAATCGTGGACTAAAAATAATATCAGAAATTTGCACATCATAGTTTTTCTGAGTAACGGAATTGATCCATCCGGGTGTAGCTTTCAATTTGCTTGAGGATGTTTTCCAATTGGATGAATCTGTTGATGCAAGTTCACTGCTTATTCTTTCAAGCGATTTACCATTTGTTCCACCCCATCGTGAAAAGTATTGAAGTGAATCTATTACACGATTCAGCGAATCCAGTAAAATTATTTTATCATCACTATTATTTAATGATGGAAAACTTCTGATTATTACTTTAGAGTTTATTGGGTATAAATTAAAGATAGAAGAATCTTTTGAAATTACTAAGTACTCCTGTGGCTGTAGTACAGTGCTTGAGAAAACTACTTTCTGTGTATCCACAGCATCTGCAATTTTATAGCTTAGCAGGTTAATTACTTTGTTTGAACGATTATAAATTTCTATCCACTCGGGTTCGGGACTTTGTGGTGCATACATTATTTCATTGATTACAAGATCGTTTCGGATTTCATTGATTGAAACTCCATTTACCGATGATAAAGCAATGTTATTTGATGTATCATCATCTGAAAATGACAGAAGTTTCAATATGTATCTGTTAATGCCTTCATCAAAGTTGTTAGTTGAGATGATAAATGTTGTGCTATCATTCACATTCAAAGATTGGATTACATTCTGACTAATAAATTCGTTTGCTTGTGGTATTGAATCCTGATTTGCATCGCGATATAGTAAAGCTGATGAGGAAGATATCAGATTTAGTCCAACATTTTTTATTCCCACCTTAAACTGAATTTCTTCACCAACAACTGCAAAAGTTTTTAGTGGATTGAAGGAAGTAATTGCAAGATCATAATCTTTCGGAGTTACAGAATTTATTCTGCCAGGAGTTGCTCTAAAAGGACTCAATGATGTTTTCCAGTTGGATGGCTCTGTACTTGAAGCGTCTTTGAAAACTCTTTCGAGAGACCTTCCGCCAGTATTACCACCCCAACTTGGTAAGTAAAAGAGTGAGTCAATAATGAAGTTTAGAGAATCTTTTATAACAACAGCATCCCCGTTATTATTTAGTGCCGGCAGTGAAACTCTAATTATTCTTGATGTGATTGGGAAATAATTTAATACTGATGAATCAGCAGTTATCACAACAAATGAATCTGGTTGTAAAACAAAATCCTGACTTGTAATCAATACAGAAGAAGAAGCGTCAAACACTCTCCATTTTTTCAGGTTAATTGGATTAGAACTTTTATTCAACAACTCTATCCATTCTGGTTGCGGAGAAGATGGAGCATACATTATCTCGTTTATCACAATATCGTTGTACTGTGCTCCTGGCGGACTGACAGTGAATCTACCGATTCTTCTGTTGTTGTTTGGGTTTTCATCTTCATTGAAAAACACTTGGGCAATTATCTGATATAATCCAATTTGAGGAGAGAGGATAGTATGATTTACGTTGATCGAATCATTACTTAAAAGAGAAGATATGTTTTGTGAAAAAATTAATTCATTTGTCTGAGCAGTAGAATCAAAATTTAAATCATTATATAATCTGACAACAAAATTTTGTGCGGTTAAAATTCCAACATTTTTCACTTTGGCAGTTACCGTAACATTACTTCCAGAGATGGGAAACTCCGGATTAAAAATTAATGAAGCTAACTGTAAATCATAATTCGTTGGTGAAACAGAATTTTTAAATCCCGGTGTTCCGTTAACAATCAAAGAATTTGCCCAGTTAGTTTGAGATGAATCTCTGTTGAGAATAATTTTTTCATCAGAGAATGATGTTGAATTATTCGCTGAATAGATATATGCATCAATAGTATCATTATTGGCACGAAGAAGCCATAGTGGTCGGCTTGTTGTGTTTGCCATTCCTGATGTTCCAAAAGAATTATCTGATATTTTCAATATCAAAGCATTTGGTGGAACAAGTCCCGAATAAATCCCGCTTGTTAAATCATAATCATTTTCAAAAACTACTGCGTAAGAATTTGGCGGCAGAACTGTTCCAAAGCCAGCATCAATTATTAAATCAGGAGTTGAGGTGTAATATTTAATCTTCAATCCAGCGAGGTTTACAGATGAGGTGGAGCTTAGATTGTAAATCTCAACGAACTCATTGTTACCGCTTATTGGATTAAACATGATCTCAGAAAAAATTATTGAGGTATCAATTTGTGCTGAAACTCTCAGAGTTATAAAAATGAAAAAAAATAGTAAATATAATTTTTTCATAAAACTTTCACCGATTATAAACGTGATTTTAATTTTTTTGAAGCTAAGAATTCGAAAATACTTCTTGGCATAAACTTTAGAACTCTTACCATCAAACTTAAAGCGAATGGGAATTCAATAACAGGTTTGTTTTTCTTTATTCTTTTGATAATAATTTCCGCAGCTAAATCAGGCTCCATTAGAAACGGCATAAAGAATTCATTTTTATCAGTCATCGGAGTTCTTACAAACCCCGGTCTAACTGTTATAACAGAAACATTATGTTTACGCAATTCAATTCTTAAACTTTCCAAAAATGTTGTAAGTGCTGATTTGCTTGCACAGTAAAATCCACTTCCCGGAAATCCTCGTGTATCTGCGAGACTTGAGACTCCAACTATAGTTCCTGATTTCTTTTCAATAAAATCATTCTTCATAACACTAACAAAATTGACAACACCGAAAAAGTTTGTGTCGAAAATTTCTCTGGCTTTTTCAATTTCAAAAGAGCTCTCACTCATTCGATAGCTCACTCCTGAATTTAAGATTGCGATATCGACCTGCCCGAAATCATTTTTAATTTGATTGTAAACAAACTTAACTTCCTCAAAATTTCGGACATCACATTTGTAAGCAATTATTTGTTGGTTGAGTGGATTGAGTTCTTCAATAAGTTCATCAAGTAATTCTTTTCTTCGTGAGATAATTGCAAGTCTTACCTTTTCGCTTGTCAACTTTTTTACAAGATAATAGCCAATTCCGGAAGAAGCTCCGGTTATAAGTATGACTTTGTTTGATAAATCAATCTTCATAATAAATTCTTAAATCTTTGTATTAATATTAAGAAAGGAAGAGTTTATTTACTAAAATTTTTTGTGTTGGTGGTATATTACAAGTTGAAAAAAATAATTTAGGAAATAAAGTTGAAAATTTTAGTTTCAAATGATGACGGTATCGACTCTGCAGGAATTTACGCATTAGTAAATTCATTGAAAGAAATTGCAGATGTAACAGTTGTAGCTCCACACAAAGAGCAGAGTGCAGTCGGACACGCAATTACAATGCAAACTCCTTTACGCGTTTTTGAGTATCACAGAGATGGAAAATTTTTCGGATACGCAATTGACGGAACTCCTGCTGATTGTGTAAAAATCGGAATACGCAATATTATGAATGAATATCCTGATTTGATGGTATCCGGAATAAATCACGGCTCGAATACTGCAGTTAATATAATTTATTCGGGGACTGTATCAGCTGCACGTGAAGCAGCGATTATGGATGTGCCTTCAATGGCTGTTTCAGTTACAAGTCATACAGTAAATGATTTTTCTTTTGCTGCAAAAGTTGCAAAATATCTTTCACTCGAAATTAAAAAGCGCGGAATTCCGAATGGGACTATGCTCAATGTTAATGTGCCGAATTTGCCTGAAGAACAAATAGCAGGAATAAGAATCACTAAGCAGGGAAAATCTAAGTGGGATGATGTTTATGAAAAAAGAGTTGATCCATATGGAAGAAATTACTATTGGCTCACGGGTAATTTAGTTGAGCTTGATAATTCTCTCGAATTCGATCAGATAGCAATAAAAAATAAATATGTATCCGTTACACCTATTCATTTTGATTTGACAGACTATGACATGTATGAAAAAATGAAAGAATGGGATGTTGAAAGATTGATTGAATCGAAGAAATAGTTTAAAGGTAAATTTTTAATTGTTTTTTGATTAAATTTAAGATAAGAGAAAATCAAATCTACCCAATGTCACCTAGCAATTTAGTCTTAGAAAAATTAGTAGAATATATTTCAACGAATGAGATTAAGCAAAATATAAAGCCTGTATTCAAAACAGATGATTTTGCGCTGTATAACGTAGATAGTCTTGCTTTGATGAATCGCTTTTCTGATAATTATGTAGATATGATTTTCGCAGACCCACCTTATTTGCTTTCTAATGATGGATTTACTTGTCAAAATGGTCGGATGGTAAGTGTTAATAAAGGTAATTGGGATAAATCAAATGGCTTTGATAATGATTTAGTCTTTCACGAAGCTTGGATTAAAGAATGTAGAAGGATTCTCAAACCAGAGGGAACTATTTGGATCAGTGGCACATATCATAGTATCTATCAATGTGGATATCTTTTGCAAAAACATAAATTTCACTTATTGAATGATATTGCCTGGTTCAAACCAAATGCTTCTCCTAACCTTTCTTGTAGATTCTTTACTGCGTCTCACGAAACAATTCTTTGGGCTAGAAAAGATAAAAAAGCAAAGCATTATTTCAATTATGAGGCGATGAAAAACGGGAAATTTCCCGAGGATAGTTTGAAAAAACCTGATAATCAAATGAGGAGTGTATGGAGTATTCCTACAACTTCACAAAGTGAAAAAGAATTTGGCAAACACCTTACTCAAAAACCTTTGGCTCTTTTGAAAAGAATTATTTTAGCGTCAACAAAACCAGAGGATATAATTTTTGATCCATTTTGTGGAAGTGGTACAACAGGAATAGCTTCAACAATTATAGGTAATAGAAAATTTATTGGCTGTGATATTAACAAAGAATATACTGACTTAACTATCAAGAGATATAATGCTGTTAAACAAAATGGATTTCCATCTTTATTTAATTACTGAAAAATATTTACAATATGATTAGCATATATTTACAAAGAACGCACTAAAAAAATAATTAGATTATTTTGATAACAAGAGCCGTAGCTGTCAAAAATCTTCAAAAGTTTATTGGACAAGAATTATCCGTTTATGCTAAACAATTTGGTATTACAATATTTAAAGATGAAAAACAAAACAAGAATTGGAAAGGATTAACTTTAGAAAGACTTGCTGGCATTTCCAACAATAATACCCGTGCTCCGAATGGTCTTGATTTCGAACTTAAATCAACTGCTTTTTATAAAGTCAAAGATAGATGGACTCCAAAAGAAACATTTACAATCACTATGATTAATCAGCAAGATTTAATTGATGAATCTTTTTTCAAAAGCCACTGCTGGGAAAAATTAAAATCACTTATTTATTGTGCGGTGTCATGGCACGGCAGAAATAGTGAAAAATCGGAATTGTTAAAAGTTCAATCATTTGATTTCATTGATGATCAAAATTTAATAAGTGAAATTGAAGCTGATTATGAATTCATTAGAGCGAAACTGATAAATCATGGTTTTAATGCCTTAACTGCTAGAGATGGAAAATGGATTCAAGCAAGGACAAAAGGAGCTGGACACGGGAGTACTTCAAGAGCTTTTTATGCAAGGAAAGCTTTAATTAAGGAAATTTTCAAATTGTAATGATAAATAACTTTAACTCTCCATACTTTTCCACATTTTTTGTCAGCGTAAAACTTTTAATCTTCCATCATATTTATAATAAAAAAGTGTTTCAAGAATGTTCGGATACGATAAAATAATTTTCATCTTCTCTTACCACTGGGTTTTACTTATTCTTTTGATTAGCATTGCTTTGGTATTCACAGTTTATTCTTATCGTTTTACTCTTCCTCCGATTTCTAACTTTAAAAGAATTATTCTTATATCACTTAGATTTTTAGCACTGCTTTTACTGATATCAATTTTCTTTGAGCCAATTTTGTCTTTAGAGAAAAAAGTATCAGTTAAACCGTCTCATTTGATCTTCATTGATAACAGCAAATCTATTTCACAGGTGAAAGATAAGGAGAGTTTGAAAAAACTTTTGGAAAATATCTTTAGTTTAGAAAATAATGTGAATGGTAGTGAGCTGAAATTTTTTACTTTCGGAAAAGAAGTAAATGAAATAAAAATTGATAACACTAAAATTAATTTCGATGAAAGGGTTACGAATCTTTCAAAAGTTTTTAACTTAAATGAAGTCCTTAAAGAAGACTATCAAAAAATCAACCCTGCCTCAATTACAATTTTAACTGATGGAATTATTACCGACGGAATAAATCCAATTTATCAGGCAGAAAAACTTGGAATACCTGTTTACGTTTTTGCTATTGGCGATAGTTCGAAGAAGAAAGATGTAATTATCAAAAATGTAGTTTATAATGAGAATGTTTATTTAGGTAATCAAAGTACAATTTCTACAACAGTAACCAATATCGGTTATCAAAATACGAATGTAAATGTTTCTTTGATTGAAGGTGATAAAATTTTAGAAAGTCAAATAGTTACACTTGATGCGGCTGGAGTTAACGTTGTGAATTTTAACTATCTGCCAAAAGAAAAAGGTGAGAAAAAGCTTCAGGTGAAAGTTCAGCAACTGGAGGGAGAGTTTAATAAAAACAATAATGCTTATCCTTTCTTTTTGAAAGTATCAGAAGAAAAAACCAGAATTTTAATAATTACTGGCAATCCAAATCCAGATTTTACTTTTATTAAAAATGTTATTGGAAATGAAGAAATTTTTTTAATAAATACACTAACTCAGATAAGTGCGGATAAATTTTTAGAAGACAATCACAAAGCAAAAATTGATAGTGCAGATATTCTTTATTTGATCGGCTTTCCTAACAAATTCACTCCGGAGATAATTTGGGGTGAAATCAAGAATAAAATATTGAATAAAAAAGCACCGTTCTTTTTGATGATAAACAATGATGTTGACTACAATAAAATCCGTCAAGTTGAATCAGCACTGCCAGTAAAATTTGAAACTTTTTCTGATACTTACATCAAAGCTCAGCCAGACATAAACTTTAATGAAAATTTCGACTTGCTTAGTAACATATTCGAAACCGACTGGAACAAGTTGCCGCCTGTTTTATATCCTCCAAATTCAGTCTCGGCAAAAACAGAGAGCAGAGTTATAAGTTATATCAAAACAGAAAACAACAAAATGAAACTACCTTTGATTGTTCAAAGGTCAATTGCTTCATCAAGAGTTATTTGCTTTGTTGGAAAAGAATTCTGGCGTTGGAAACTTCAAACCGCAACCGAGAATATTGGTTTGTTTGATAATTTAATTTTGAATACTACAAAATGGCTTAGTGCCGAAGATGGAAATCAACAATTCAAAATTAAAACTCTAAAGAAATTTTATTCGGTTGGAGAAGAAGCTGAATTCGTTGCAGAGTTATATGACGAATTATTAAATCCGGTTAACAATGGAATTATAGAAGTAGAAATAAAAAATGAAGTTGAAGCCAGAAAAATTCAATTAACTGATTTGGGTAACGGACTGTACGAGGGGAAAATCAATTTGAATAAATCGGGTGATTATAATTTCTCAGCAAATGTAAAACAGAATAATAAAACAACACATTCAGCCACAGGAAAATTTAATATCGGCGATGTGGATATTGAGACAATTGATTTGAGAATGAATTATGAATTTTTATCTGATTTAAGTAAAAGAACAAATGGTGAAGTATTCTTTCTTGATGAATTTAATTTATATTTTAACACTTTGAAGGAGTTAAACCAAAGAACTTCTTCTTTGAAGACAATCAGTTCGCAGTTCAAATTATGGTCGAATGAAATATTTATGATTCTTGCAATAATCTTATTCGGCATTGAGTGGTTTATTCGTAAGCAATCGAGTTTGATATGAATTCTCTGATTACTCATACTGATTTTCAATCAAAGACACAAAAGCAAATAAACATTTTTCTCGATTTACTTCTTCCACGATTGTGTTTATCCTGTAAAATAAAACTTTCTACAAATGAGCAAATAGTTTGTTCAAAATGTCTCTCTGAATTTTGTATCGTTGAAAACAATGAGCTTGAATCTGAATACGAAAAAAAATTTTCAAAAGATAAGCTGATTGATGAATTTAAAGCAGCTTTTATATTCAAGGAAGGAAGCACTATCCAAAATTTGATTCACTCACTTAAGTACGAACAGAAATTTTTAGCTGGAATTTTTCTTGGAAGATTAATCGCTAAAATCTGGTTCGATGAGATTATAAAGTGGAATGCTGACTTAATAGTTCCCGTGCCTTTGCATAGACTAAAAAAATCAGAAAGGGGTTACAATCAATCCGACTTCATTGTAAAAGGATTAAGTAAAGAACTCAACATTCCATTTAAATCGCGTTTAATAAAAAGAATCCGCCACACTGCAACACAAACTCATTTAAATCTCATCGAAAGAAAAGAAAACGTAAAAAACGCATTCAAGGTTGCTCGCAAAAATGAAATCTCCGGAAAGAGAATTATTATAGTAGATGATGTGGTTACCACAGGTTCAACAGTTTCAGAATGTGCATTAGTTTTGAGAGAAGCTGGAGCGGAAAAAATATTTGCACTTTTTGCTGCGATGGCTCACAATTAAATAAAATCTGATTCTACATTTTTTCCGGTGCTTCAACGCCAAGAATTGTAAGTCCGTTTTTCAAAACAATTTTTACTGCAGTTATTAAAGCCAGCCTTGCTTCGGCAACATCTTTCTCTGAACCCAAAATTCTTCTGAAAGTATAAAACTTGTGAAAAGCAGAAGCTAAATCTTCTAAATAAAAACAAACTCGGTGTGTTTCGAAATTCTCAGCACTTAATAAAACTTCTTCTTCAAAGCGATTTAGTTTTTTTATCAAATCTTTCTCTTCATCAGAGTTTAATAAATCAAGATGATCTATTGATAATCTGAGATTCTCCTGTTCTGTAGTTCGAAGGATTGAACAAATTCTCGCGTGAGCATATTGTAAGTAGAAAACCGGATTTTCATCAGACTGTTTTTTAGCAAGCGTCAAATCAAAATTCATGTGAGAAGAAATGTTTCGCATATTAAAGAAATAACGAACGACATCTTTGCCCACTTCATTTATCAGTTCATCCAGAGTAATGTAATTAGCTTTTCGGGTTGACATCTTAACAACTTCTCCATCCTGAGTGATTGTAACAAACTGATGAATGAGAACTTTCATTTTTGATGAGTCGAAATTCAAAACACTGACTCCAGCCATCACATCAGGATAAGTTGCAGCGTGATCGGAACCGAACAAATCAACAATTAAATCATAACCACGATTGAATTTCGTAATATGATAAGCAATATCAGGAAGCCTGTAAGTCGGCTCACCACTTGATTTTACAATAACTTTATCTTGTTCTTTCCCGAGCGATGTAAGTTTTAACCACACAGCCCCATCTTTAATATATGTCAGTTCTTTCTGCTCGAATTCTTTCAAAAGCTGAGATATGTTTCCTTCATCGTAGAGAGATTTTTCATTGTAAAAAATGTTGTGCCGGATGTTGAGGTTTAACAAAGTTTTTTTAATGTCTGCGAAAATTTCCTGCTCAGCTACTTCCTTAAAAATTCCTTCAGCGGTTTCATCTTTTAGTTTATCGGAGTGTTCATCAAATAATTTTTTAGCTATATCTTTAATGTAATCTCCCTGATAGTAATCTTCAGGAAAATCAATTTTCTCCCCAAGTATTTCGAGATAACGTAATCTTACGGAATCACCCAGCACACGCATTTGTCTGCCGGCATTATTGAAATAATACTCGCGGTCAACCTGATAACCAATCCATTCGAGTAGATTAGCAACAGTGTCACCAACTACAGCATTTCTTCCGTGTCCGACTGTTAAAGGTCCCGTTGGATTTGCTGAAACAAATTCTACGTTTGCCTTCTTTCCTGAATACTTACTCGATTTACCAAATTTATCCTTTTGTTCAAGAATTATTTTTATGATTTTAGTGTAGTAATTTGGATTGAAAAAGAAATTGATAAATCCAGCTCCAGCTATCTCTACTTTTGAAATTATTTCAGAATCATATTTAATTAAACTTAAAATATCGTTAGCAATTTCTCTTGGATTTTTTCTAAGCTTTTTCGATAGCAACATTGCAACATTGGAAGATAAATCGCCGTGCTGTTCGGATTTTGGAACTTCGAAAATCAGAGGAGTTTCTTTTAGCTCAGGTATTTGTTCTTCAATTTCTTTAAAGATTTGATATAAATATTCTTTCAATTTTAAGTCTCTTTGACATATTACTTCTTGTTCTCTTTGACCAATGCCGGGTCTTCCACATTCCATGATGGTGCATCAGACCACAATCTTTCAAGATTATAATACTCTCGTGCTTCTTTTTTGAAAATATGAACTACAATATCAACATAATCAAGCAACACCCACTGAAGTGCTTTCAATCCTTCTTTATGCCAGCATCTAATTCCCTGCTCTCTCAATTTATCATCAATTTCATCTGATATTGCTTTTACCTGAATGTCAGAATCAGCAGAACAGATGACAAAATAGTCAGCAAATAAAGCAACATTTTTCAAATCAATTATTTTTACATCATAACCTTTTTTATTGAAACATAGCTCTGCTATTCGTTGAGCGAGTTGTTGAGTTTCCAATTACTTCACCTTGAGATAATTATTAAAATCTTTTCCGATTACAAATGTAACATCAAGAAAATAATTTTTATTGAAATGCTGAATAACATTCTTCGTCGGAATCCCAAGAGATTCAGCTACTGCAATTGCATATTTTTTAATGCCGCACCTGTCAATTACAAAACTTGTGTCAACATCGAATGAAGAAAAATTTCCAATTTTGACAACATCGAAGTTTTTCGAGCGGAGTAAATCTGTGAATTTTTCTGCTAGTCCAGAATAACCACAGCCATTTAGTATTTCAACTGTGGGAACTCTATCGAGAGTTTCTTTTGCAATTACTTCTTTTTGACTGTCAGAGTAAACTTTATTTATAATTGAATAAATTAGAACAACTGAGATTAAAATGAGTAGTATATTAAAAACTAAAATACTACCCGATTTATACTTTGAAGAGGTTTTTTTGTTTAACTTTATTTGAGAGTTGATCGTTTCCCTCCAAACTAATATCCAAAATAATAATTATAGAAAGGATTATAATAACTCCGGCTTCCTAAAAACGGATAGCTATTGTACTGCAATGAAATAAAGACATCTTTCCAAGGTCTATAATTAATTGCTGCTCTACTCAAATAAAGTCCGTTAATACTATTTTGAAAGTCCTTGCCAAAAGTACTGTAAGGCGAATTCACAATGCTTGCATCAAGCTGAACATTCAAGTTATCTGAAAATTTATACATCATAGAGTTTGTATAAATTCCCAATGCTAAACCTTGACCTGCGAATGCAGAGTAAGACATATTTATTGAATGACTCATTGAAAAATTTTCATCAGTCAGAAAGCTGAAAAGAGAATTTGAGGCTCTATTAAAAATTCCACTCTTCGGTTCTTCTTTTGGAAATCCATTATCTCTAAACTGTGCAAAGCTAATTATTGAAAAACCAATGAATAATATTAGAATCTTTTTCATATATGCCTCGTCAAATTTAACCATTTACATTATTTTTGAACAAATATAATCATTCATTTTTATTTTAAGCAAGGCATATGAAATGCTTAAGTTAAATTTTATGAAATAAATAGAGGAATTTTTATGTACGAAGATGAAATTAAAAAAGTAAATTCTTATAAAATCCGTGTAAATAATCTGCGGAGCTATCTTTGACGTTGATAAAAAGATAAATCGGATAAAAGAACTTCAGAAAAAATCTGAGGAATCAGATTTCTGGAATGACCAAAAATCCGCTCAACAAGTTCTTCAGGAAATAAAAAGTCTTCAGCAATGGGTTGACCTTTGGAAAAATCTCGATCAGAAAGCTGATTCGACCGAAGAGATTATTCTTTTAGCACAGGCAGAGGAAGATGCTTCATTTGAAAATGAAATTCATTCTGAAATAAAATCTCTTGAAGAATTGATCGAATCTGCCGAATTCCGGAGTATGTTAAGCGGAAAAGATGATCATCGAAATTGTATTCTTACAATTCACTCTGGTGCGGGAGGAACGGAAGCACAAGACTGGGCAGAAATGTTGTTGAGAATGTATTTGAGATGGGGCGAACAAAATGGTTATAAAATGACTATCATTGATTTGCTTGAAGGTGATGGTGCCGGAATAAAATCTGCCACTGTTGAAGTTGAAGGTGAGTATGCATACGGTTATCTGAAAGCAGAGAATGGTGTTCACAGATTGGTTAGAATTTCTCCATTCGATGCCAATAAGAAAAGACATACTTCTTTTGCCTCTGTATTCGTTATTCCTGAAGTTGACGATACTATTGAAATCGAAATTAATCCTTCGGATTTGAAAATAGATACTTTCAGAAGTGGTGGCAAAGGTGGTCAAAATGTTAATAAAGTCGAAACTGCTGTAAGAATAACTCACATTCCAACAGGTATTGTTGCTGCGTGCCAAACGGAAAGATCTCAGTTGCAAAACAGACAAAATGCAATGAAGTTGCTTAAGTCAAGACTTTATCAATTAGAGTTGGAGAAACAAAAAGCTGAACAAGCTGAAATTGAAAAAAGCAAAATGAAAATTGAATGGGGAAGTCAGATTCGATCTTATGTTTTTCATCCTTATAACATGGTTAAAGATCATCGTACAAACGTAGAAACATCCGACACGCAAGGTGTTATGGATGGCGACCTGAATAGATTTATTCGTGCTTATCTGTTACAGTTTAATGAAAATTAGAATTGACTTTTACGAGGATTTATTAATCTATAAAATCATCTTGTAAGTATCATCTTTTTTGTATCAATAAAATTACCCGATTTTATCTGGTAGAAATATACTCCACTTGAAAGTTTGGGAGGAGCTGAGAAAGTTTTTGAATGAATGCCATTATCATAATAGTCATCAACAATCGTTTCTAATTCCTGACCAAGTGAGTTGTATAACTTTATCGACACCCAACCACTCTCTGCCATCTTCCAACTAATTATTGTAGAAGGATTGAAAGGGTTAGGATAGTTTTGAAAAAGTGCGAACTCATTTGGAATAGAATTCTCTTCTACTCCCAGTATCTGATTTAATGCCGAAAGTGTGTTTATTATTCCCCAGCCATAATAATTATCCGGATTACTACTTCGTGATGAAGTTTGTCTTAAAATATTTCGCAATTGAATCGGAGTTAGATTTGGATTAGCCTGAAGCAATAAAGCAATCGCTCCTGAAGTAAGTGGACAGCTGAATGATGTTCCACTTACAGTAGTATATTGAGTTTGGTTAAATGCTCTTGCAGCAACCACTCCTGTTCCCATTGCCATAAAATCCGGTTTAATTCTTCCATCCACAGTTGGTCCATAAGAACTAAAAGAAACTCTTAAACCGGTATTATCAACAGCACCAATTGCAAAAACACTATCTCCATCAGCAGGAGCCATTAAAGTATTTGGTGTCCCTCTGCTTCCTTCATTACCTGCTGAATTTACTACAACAATTCCTTTTTTAACTGCAAGATCTGCTGCTCTTGTTATGAGTGCGGTATTACCATCCATATTTTGCCAAGTATAACTTGTGAACGGAAAATCATAATCTAAATAACCGAGAGATGTTGAAGTCAAATCAACACCGATACTGTCAGCCCACTCTAATGCAGCAACCCAGTTATCTTCTTCAACAGGGGTTTCACTGTCTGTGTTCTCTGTTTTAGCTAATAAAAATTTTGCTCGATATGCGGGACCAATTAAATAACCGGGAGCATATCCTCCAAGAACAGAAAGTACATAAGTTCCATGTGAACCGCTTCCCATATCATTTTCATCACCAACATTTGGATCGCCATTTACAAAATCCCAAGTTGCTAAAATATCAATCGTACTAAAGACAACGTGAGCAAGATTATTAAATCCAGCATCCATTACACAAATTGTAACTCCGTTTCCATTGTAGCCAAGGTTATGAACTGCCGGAACATTGATTTGATTTACTTGTGCGAAAGAGTTACCATAATCAAGTAGAAAAGTATTTTCTGGCTGAATTTGTTTTTGGGTTTCTAAGAAAACACTCTCTTCAAATTCCAAATTAGATTTTGATTTTGAGAATGATTTTACAATATCAATCTTCTTTACGAAACCAAGTTTTGATATTTCGTTTATTACTGATTTATTGGCAAATCCACTTACAGCATTAAACCATCTCGATTTTTGTTTGATTTCAAAACCAAATGATTTGATTTGTTCAATGTAAGATTTATTTACTGGTAGATCTGAAAAGTCAATTGATAAATTGACTTTCTGCCTTCTAATTAAACTTTTCTCTGAAACTACAGATGAGGGATTAGAAAAGTAATTTTCAATCTGCTCACCTTTATCTGTGAAATAAACCCAAATGTGAAATGTATGATTGGATGATTGTGTATGAAATTTTGAAGCAAGATTCTGAGAAATCTTATTCATTGGGCTTTGGGCAAAAATCAGACTAAAAGTAGTAATAAACAAAATGAGAATTCTATTCATATAAATTCCTATTTAACTCTTGTTCCTGTTTTTATTTTTTCAGATACACTTAAAATTTCCAATTCTCCGGAATCAGATTCAACAGCTAAAATCATTCCTTTGGATTCAAGTCCCATCAACTTTGCTGGCTGTAAATTAGCTACTATAACAACTTTTTTGTGTAATAGTTCCTCGGGTTGATAACTTTTAGCAATACCAGCAACCACCTGTCTTTCTTCGTCTCCGATTTTCACTTTCAGCTTTAATAGCTTATCACTCTTTTTAACTTTTTCGGCTTCAATTACTTCCGCAACCCGAAGTTGAATTTTCATAAAGTCATCATAACTAATCAGTTCATCTTTCTTTTCATCAGATTGTGAAGTCGAACCGAGTTTACTTACCTGCGATTCAATTTTTTCATCTTCAATTTTTGGAAATAGAATTTCTGCCTGATTTAGCTGATGACCGGCCTGAAGTTGGGGTTTACCACATTCGAGCCAATCAATTGATTTTGCATTCAACATTTTGAATAACTTTTCAGATGAAAATGGTAAAACAGGAGAATATAATTCAGCAAGTGTGTAAATTGTTTGCAAACAAATGTTTAAAGTTGTGCCACATCTTTCTTTATCTAATTTAACAGTCTTCCACGGCTCAGTGTCGTTGAAATATTTGTTTCCTTCACGGGCAAGATTCATCATTTCATTTACGCCATCTTTAATCTTGAACTGCTCGAATAATTCAGCAATTTTTTGTGGATAAGATGAAATGGTTCTTATCATTTCCTCATCAATTTTTTCAAGCTTACCGAGTGTAGGAACTTTTCCATCGAAATGTTTGAAAACAAAGGTGAAAGTACGATTGATGAAATTCCCAAGAATATCTGCAAGCTCGCTGTTGTTCCGTAGCTGAAATTCTTTCCAGTAAAAATCTGTGTCACGATTCTCAGGCAGATTTGCTGCGAGACAGTAACGAAGTGTATCAGCAGGAAATAAATCAAGGAATTCATCAACGTCAATTCCCCAACCACGACTTTTGGAAAATTTTTTCCCTTCAAAATTCAAAAATTCATTTGCAGGAACATTCTGAGGGAGGCAATATTTTTCTTTGTTACCTTCATTCCATGCCATCAGAATTGCAGGAAAAATTATAGTGTGAAAAACAACATTATCTTTTCCAATGAATGCGACATACTTTGTGTCTTCATCCTGCCAGTATCTTTTCCATAAATCCGGATTACCACATTTTTGAGAGTATTCTTTTGTTGAAGAGATGTAACCAAGTACAGCTTCAAACCAAACATAAATTACTTTCCCATCAACTCCTTCAATCGGAACTTTAATTCCCCAGTCAAGATCTCTTGTGATTGCACGATCTTTCAGACCATCTTTGAACCAGCCGCGACAATATTGAAGAACATTTTCTTTCCAGCCGTACTTTTTATTCATCTCATCAACATACTTTTCAAGTGCCGGTTGATATTTTCCTAAGGGGAAGTACCAATGAGAAGTTTCTTTCAATACAGGTCGTTCACCACTTACTTTACTAACAGGATTTATAAGTTCAGAAGGGTCATAAAGTGAACCGCAGACTTCACATTCATCACTGCGTGCTTGCTCATTACCACACTTTGGACAGGTTCCCTCAACATATCTGTCGGGCAGAAACATTTTTGCTATTTCATCATAGAACTGCAGAGATTTTTTCTCAATCAGCAATCCACGCTCGTAAAAATTCATAAAGAATTCTTTTGCAGTTTCGTGGTGAATTGGAAGACTTGTGCGTGAATAATTATCGAAGCTCATTCCGAATCGTTCGAATGCTTTTTTATTCTGTTCGTGATAGCGATCTATAATAACTTGTGGTGAAACTTTTTCTTTATCTGCACTTATTGTAATCGGAACGCCGTGTTCATCCGAACCACAAATGTAAATAACATCATCGCCGTTTAATCTTTTATATCGAACATAAATATCTGCCGGAAGATAAGCGCCGCTTAAATGACCAAGATGAATTGGTCCGTTTGCATAAGGCAGAGCTGAAGTAACTAAAATCTTTTCTTTTTTCAATTTATTTACCAGATTAATTAAATAATAAGTTATAACCAAAAATATAAAGAATTTGAATACTAATTGGTTTTGAAGTTGAACTTAGAAATCGAGTAAAAACTACCAAAAGTGAAGATAATGGATAAATTTTATAAACTAAGTTTATTTTTAATTGGGATTTAGTTTATCATAAAGTTTATTCGGTTCTCAGTATAGTTAGAATATTAGTTTTGGTTAAAGATTATTTGGTGTTGAACATATTTTCAATCCTTGTTAAATAGGCTTTAAATCTCTATTTTTGCTCACTTTATTATTAAAATTGGAGAAAATAATATGAAAAGAACTTATCAGCCGAGTAACAGAAAAAGAAAAAATAAGCACGGTTTTAGGGAAAGAATGAAAACAAAAGATGGCAGAGCAGTTTTAGCCAGAAGAAGAGCAAAAGGTAGAAAAAAATTAACAGTTAGCGACGAAAGATAATTTAAATGTGAAGACTTTCTCTCTTTCGAAAAACGAGAGAATAAAAGAGAAAAAAATATTTGATCAACTTTTTAAGTCTGGAAAAACAGTTCTCTTAAAAAACAACTCTCTGAAAATTATCTATTTAACTGAAAAATCAGATAAAACTTGTGTAAAGATTGCTGTCGGAATATCAAAAAAAGTAGGGAATTCGGTTTGGAGAAACAGACTTAAAAGACTCATTCGAAATTCATATAGACTTAACAAATTGAATCTGATAGAAATGGCAAAACAAAAAAGGATGAGAATTTATATTTTGTTTTCTCCTATTAATTTAAATCAATCATCTTCGCCAAAACTTAAATATTTTGAAATAGAAAATCAGGTTGTATCGCTTTTAGAGTCGGTTCGTAAAAAGCTTGATTCGTTTTCATAATCTTAACATTGAATTCTCAGGGAAAAAATGGACAAACAAACTACATTAGCTTTTATATTGATAGGAATAATTTTGATGATATGGCTGTATATTACAGCTCCTAATCCATCTCAGATTCAGACACAGCCGACATCAAAAGATACAGTAAAAGTTGAGCAGACAGAAAAACCCACCATCAGTAATGAAGTAAATATTGATCAAACAAAAAAGAATGAACCATTTTTATCTGAAAATGACAATAAACCATCCAAAACAATAGTTGTTGAAACAAATCTTGCACGATATGAACTGACAACTAAAGGCGGAAATTTTAATAAAGTTTTCCTGAAAAAATTCAGGAATTGGTATTCTTCAAAATCAAACGGTGAGAAGATTAATAACTTTGTCCAGTTAATAAATTACAGCAAAGGAAATTCGTTTAGTATTGATTTCGTAACTCAGGACGGAATAAAAATAAATTCTTCTGAAATTAATTTTAATTTTGATGGCAACACATTTGTTTCATTAAAAAACAATGATTCAGTAAAAATAGAATTCAAAGTAAATCTTCAAAACAACAGAAGTATTACAAAGAGTTATGTTTTCTACTCCGATAGTTATGAAATTAAATCCGAAATAGAGTTTGATAATTTTCAGAATTATGTAAATAACAACCTGTTCGATATAACTTGGGATAACGGAGTAAGATTTGTTGAACACAATTCTGTTGATGAAGCGAATTATTCAGATGCGAGTGTCTTTTCAGGTGGAGAACAAGTTTTGGTTGATGCTTCTTCGGTTGGAGAAAAAGTTACTAAAAATTTCGGCGGTCGAATAGATTGGATTGCTGCAAGAAATAAATATTTTGCTTCAGTAATAATTCCATCTGAGCCAGATAAAATCGAATCAGGTTATATCGAGGGGATTAGAAATAAAGTAGGCTTTGACGGACTTGTTGAAAGATATGACCTGAGATTGACACTTCCTTTTAATAATCAGATTAACGAAAAAAATTCTTTTTCACTTTACATCGGACCTGTTGATTATCAGGAGTTAAAAACATTAGGAAGAAATCTTATAGCGTTGGTTAATTTCGGAAGTTTCTTTGGTTTGACTTTTCTAGTTAGACCGATTGCTGAGTATGTTCTTTTACCTTTGTTTCAGTTTTTACATTCTTTTATTCCAAACTATGGTATCGTTATCATCATCTTTTCATTGATTATTAAAATTGTGGTTTATCCATTGACAAAATCAAGTTATCAATCAATGAAAAAGATGCAGGCACTCCAGCCAAAGATTGCTGAACTTAAAGAGAAATTCAAAGATGATCCGCAGAAACTGAATAAAGAAACGATGAAACTTTACTCAACATACGGAATTAATCCAGCTGGTGGGTGTCTTCCCATTCTTTTACAGATGCCGATTTTTATTGCACTATGGGGAATGTTCCAATCAGCGATTGACTTACGTTTACAACCATTTATTTTCTGGATAAAAGATTTATCAACTCCGGATGTTATTTATGACCTTGGCTTTAAAATTCCTCTTTTTGGTGTGCAACAGATAAGCGGACTTGCACTATTGATGGGCATAACAACTTTCGTTCAGCAGAAAATGACAATTAAAGATCCAAATCAAAAAGCATTAGTCTATATTATGCCAATAATGTTGACGATTTTGTTTATGTCGTTTCCTTCTGGACTTAATTTATATTATTTCTTGTTTAATTTATTTTCAATAATTCAGCAGTGGTACATAAACAGAAGTGCTGGTGAGATAGAGCTTGTTCCAGTTGCTAATCCAAATAAGAAAAAAGGATTTATGGCAAGAATGATGGAAGCTGCAGAGCAACAAGCAAAACAACAGCAACAGAAAAAAAAGAAATAGTTCTCTAATTGGGGAGAACTTATTATGAATCGTTTTCCAAAAATTTTATTTTTTCTAATATTTACTCTTTTTGTAAACGGACACCCACAATCAGAATACACTTTCCAAATTCCTAAAAAGGAAAAGTTACTCCCGTACAATCTTACCGCAAAGGTTTCGGCAAACAAACCTGTTATCTCACTTGCACTCAGTGGTGGTGGGGCAAGAGGCTTATCTCAAATTGGTGTTTTAAAATCTTTTATTGAAAATCAAATTGAGCCTGATATTATTGTTGGAACAAGTATGGGAGGAATTGTCGGAGGACTTTATTCTGCCGGGTATTCTGTAAATCAGCTTGAAAGTATTGCAATTAATACAGATTGGAATGATTTATTAACTTTTAATAGCCGTGATAAGAGAAGAGATTTATTTGTTGAACAAAAATTGATTCAAGATAAATCATTTTTAACTCTCGGACTTGATGGATTAACTCCGATTATTCCTACTTCATTTAATGATGGTCAGAAATTATCTAACTATTTAAATATTCTTACCTTTGATGCACCATTACATTCAGATGAAAGTTTTGATTTACTCAGAGCGAAATTTAGAGCTGTATGTACAAATCTTATAACAGGCGATATTGTCGTTTTAAGTTCGGGTTCACTTAGTAAAGCTCTCAGAGCCAGTTCATCGGTAACATTCTTCCTTGCTCCAGTTAAATATGATTCTCTGATTCTTGTTGATGGAGGATTAGTTGCGAATGTTCCTGTTGAAATTGCTCGCTCAGAAAATCCTGATTATGTAATCGCTGTTGATGTTACAAGTCCTCTGTGGTCTGAATCTGAACTTGAATATCCGTGGATTGTGGCTGATCAGATAGTGAGTATTCCAATTAGAAAGCTGAATAAAAAACAGTTAACTCAAGCAGATATCGTAATCTCTCCTGAACTTAAGGATTATACATCAACTAATTTTTCCAAAGTTGATAGTTTGATTTTACTCGGATATGAAAATTCATTGAAGTTTGTTAATGAAATAAAAGAAAGAGTAAATGAGATTTATCAAAAAAAGATTTCGAGCGAGAAAATTTTCTTAAAAAATTTACAATTTGATAGCAGTTTCGATTCATCTGAGATTTTATACTTTAAAGATTTTATAAACTCAGATTCTGTGTTGAATACCGATATTCAGATTCAATTAGAAAAATTGTTTGCCACAGGCTACTATGATGATCTTTCAATCACTGCAAATTTTGATTCAACTAAAACAAAGTTGACCTTGATTAAGAAAAAAAATCCTTTAGTTAAAAATCTGATGTTATTTGGAGTATCTCAGATTCCATCATCAAACATTAACGAGATATTTACAGAAGTTGTAAATCATCCGTATAGCACAATCAAACTTTCGGAGGCGCTAACCAAATTAATTTCCATCTATAGAGAAGAAGGACTTTCACTTGCAAAAGTTCAGGAAATAAGATTCGAAGAAGAAACTAATAGACTTATCGTGTTTATTGATGAAGGCATAATATCCAAAATTGAAGTTTCAGGAAATGAGAAAACAGATCATGATGTAATTACAAGAGAACTTCCCGTTTCAGTTGGCGACTTTTTTAAGATTGTAGATATTGAAAAAGGTTTAAGAAATTTACGAAGCACAGGGCTTTTTGAATTTGTGGAAATAACTGTCGCCGAAAAAAATGGTCAAAATACACTGAACATTATAGTAACCGAAAAGCCAACAGGATTGATCAGATTTTCAAACAGAATTGATAACGATTATAAATTTCAAATTGGTGTTGATGTTCGTGAAGAAAATTTATTTGGTACCGGAAGTGAAATTGGGCTAACTTTCTTCACGGGCACAAGAAACAGATTGTTTTCGATTGATCATAAATCAAACAGGATATTCAACACATATTTCACTTATAAATTAAATGTGTTTCATTCATTCAGAGATATTTATACATTTCAAACAAATAATTTAACTGAAACGCGTTTTTCGAGATTAGTAAACGGTGAATACAGACAAATCAATTATGGTGTTTCACTTGCTTTGGGTACTCAGGTCGAAAGATTCGGAAATCTGATTTTCGAGGGCAAATATCAGATTGATGAAATAAAAAATCTTTCTAACAATATTGTTGAGCCATACAATACAAAATTTCTAACATTAAAAATCAGTTCAACAATTGATACGCAGGATAAATTTCCATTCCCCGAAAAAGGAATTTACTTTAATGCTTATTACGAAACTGCTCAATCTTTCCTCTTAAGCGAACTTGGTTATACTGTTTTTGCTTTCGATTATAAAAATTATTTATCGCTTTTTACAGATAACATAATTTCGACAAGATTCAGATGGGGCTTTGCAGATAAGACACTTCCTCTTTCTCAGCATTTTTCTCTAGGCGGACAAGATTCATTTTTCGGAATGAGAGATTTTGAATATCGGGGAAGGCAGATATTCACCACATCACTTTCTTATAGATTAAAACTGCCATTTAAAATTTTCTTCCCAACTTATATTTCTGCGAGATATGATTTAGGAAATGTCTGGGAAAATCAGGAACAGATAAGATTCAAAGACTTAAAACACGGCATCGGTTCGACTCTATCTTTTGATACTCCAATTGGTCCTGCTGAATTTTCAGTTGGAAGAAGTTTTTTGATAAAAAACACTATTCCCAAAAATCAGATTAGCTGGGGTGATATTCTTTTTTATTTTTCAATCGGATATTACTATTAAAAAATTATGTCAAAGGATTTCATTCCTTCTTATAAAAAAATAAGTGATTCAGAGTTTGAAAAAAGAATTGATGCGGCATATGAGATATTTAAAGAATGCATTTGCTGTCCGAATGAATGTAAAGTAAACAGACTTGACGGACAGACTTCTTTATGCTTCAGTACTGATAAACCAATTGTTTCTTCATATACTCTTCATTTTGGTGAAGAGCCTTTGATATCAGGCAACAGAGGAGCAGGAAATATTTTCTTTGGTAACTGTAACTTAAAGTGTGTTTACTGTCAGAACTACCTTATTAGCCAAAATCCACAGACAGAAAAGAATAATGAAATATCCGTTGATCAGCTTTCAAGGATAATGCTTGGATTACAATCAAGAAAAAGCCACAATATTGGATTAGTTTCGCCAACACATTTTGCTGCTCCAATAATTCACGCAATTTTTCTTGCCTCGAAGAAGGGATTGAATATTCCTATCATTTATAATTCAAATGGTTATGATTCTGTTCAGACATTAAAATTGTTTGATGATATCATTGATATTTACCTACCCGACTTCAAATATGGTGATGATGAAACAGCGAAGATTTATTCAAAAGCAAAAAATTACTTTGAAGTAACTAAATCAGCTATCAAAGAAATGTACAATCAGGTTGGGAGTGAGTTGGTTATTGATAATAATGTTTTGATGAGAGGATTGATTATCAGGCATTTAATTCTGCCAAATGGACTTGCAGATACTGAAAGAATATTCAGGTTCATCTCGGAATTAGATAAAAAAATTCATATCTCTTTGATGTCGCAATATTACCCAACAAATAACGCACATAAATATGAGTTGATAAATAGAACTATATCATACAAAGAATATCAGAAAGCAATTGATTTATTAGAAAAATATGAATTGGAAAACGGCTGGGTTCAGGAATATGAAAGTAATGATTATTACAGACCTTTTTTCGATGAAAGCAGAGATAACCCATTTAAAAACGAATAGGATTCAATAGACGAAACTATTTGTAAATTTTTAATTGGAATTGATTTCAAAGAAGTCAGAAAAATTCAAGAAATCTGATACCCTGATCGGTAGTTCAATCGAAGGACGTCACTCTGATCAGTAGTTCAATCAAAGAGTCTCACCCTGAGCGATAGTGGAATGGAAGGGCGTTATCCTGAGATGTAGTACAACTGAAGGGTGTCACCGCCAACAGCTGTCTTCCTCATCAGTTAGTTACCTAATCAGACTGACAAATAAGAAATATTACAGAAGTTTCTGTTAAAATAATATCTTGTTAAAAATCTAATCCTAAAGAAAAATAAAATTTTGGTTTAGACCACTTCTCAACTGTATAAGACCAAGCATAATCAAACTTTAAGATGAAACCGAATAAATAAACTCTTGTTCCCAGACCAGTTCCGATAAGTAAATCTTTCGTTTTGATTTCATCTCTATCGTTACGGGTAAATAATTGAAGACGCTCGTTTTTCGTCCAAGCAGTTCCAACATCTAAAAAGGCAACACCAAGAATATTATTGAAGAAAATAGGTAATCCAGCTGGTATGATATATCTAATTAAGGGGAAACGAAGTTCATAGTTCATCAAAGCATACTTTGTTCCTATTCTTTCCGAATAATCAAAGCCACGCATTGGTAAAACAACTGTAAGAAAAGCAAAATCAGTATTTGATTCTAGCGGGATTTCTGTTGTTGCAAAACTTCTGTTAATCCAGTTTTCTGTTCCACCGAGGAAAAACCTTTGAGCATTTGCTCCTGAAGAATAGCCCATTGAAAAACGCATTGCAAAACTGTAATCCGTGAAAAATCTAAAGTAGGTTCTGTAATCACCAGTAATTGTCCAAAAACTCAATTTCTTTTTGTTTAGTCCGGGATTTCCGTATGTGTCGAATCTGTATCGGGTTCCTTCGATTGGTGCTGTATAACCAAATAGAATATTGTCGTGAACAAATGAAAGAGATGGTACAACAAAATTATCTTCCTGCAATGGAAATCTGATGTTATCAAGATTTTCACTTCGAACATTCATATAACTAAGACCAGTTTCAACTCTGTAAAATCTGTTCAAGGGATAATTAGCATTAACAGAAACTTGCAGGTTTCTGAAACGATATAAATAGCTATAATTCCCTTTAATGATATTTACAAATCTTGCAGTGTGAAAACCTTCTACTCCGAAGTTTATTCTTCCGCCCAAATTATAATAAGCTAATCCGTAATCGCTATTCTTTAAATCAATTTGTAAACCTGTAACTCCAATTAAACGGTGATCACCAAGTACATCACTGAATGAAAGAATAGTGGTTCCAATCAAACCGTAAAAAGTACTATAGCCGGCATTTGCATAAACTAGATCAGGTGCAAAAGTGATTTTATATTTTCTGACTCTAAAATTACCATTGTCATCAAGATTATCATTTGGAGTAAAAAGGTTAGTAATATCTTTTTTGGAACTTGTTGTATCCTGTCTTCCGAAAATATATCTCGAATAATCAATTCCTTCTTTGTCAGCAGTATCAGGACTGACCACGATGTTTCCGGTAAATATTGAAATATCATTTTTCGAATCTTTTTCGGAATCTTTGGTCTCAGATTCAGTAATGATTATTACCTCGTCACTTTTAATATCTTTATTACGAAGCTGTTGTATATATAAAGTTGGCTCAAGCTGTGTTAATTGAGTTTTGCTTTCGAATGGATTATTCATTAAAAAGATATTAAAAACGGATTGAGATAAAGTTGAGAATACTAATTTTTTTGTATCATAGGACAAAGAGAGCTGATACAATCCTGTCAATGAATTAGTAATTGGTTTCATTTCCGATTCACTTATTATTTCGGAATCAGATATTGGAATTGTGTAGATATTATTTATTCCGTTGATATCAGAAATCAGTATCAGATTTTTTCCTTCGGCGTCTTCATTGACCGAAGTTTCATCACTTTCTGGCAAATTGGTAATTCTTTTAATAGTTCTGTCATTGACGTTAATTCTGTAAATATCTTTTTGATGATAGTCAATCTTATAAACCTCATCGCCGGTTAAGTGATAATCAGTTTTCAAGTAATTACCACGGTCTGATATAAAATAAATTTGAGAATTATCGTGCGACCAACTCGGATCATAATCACCAAAAATATCATTAGTAAGATTATTCAGTTCTTTAGTTTCAAAATCATAGATATAGATATCAGATTGTTTTTTGTTCTGTCCCACGAATGCAAGTCTTTTCCCATCGCGAGACCAAGTAACACTGCTAATTCCATCCATTTTAATTGGGAGAATTTCATTTTTTTCTGTGTTTATATCAATAACATAAATATTATCGAATCCGTTACTTTTTGCAGAGAGAGCGATTTTTTTACCATCAGGTGACCAAGTTAAACCCGGGGTTAAAATGTTAAGCTCTTCAAAGTCAGGAGTTCTGTTTCCACGAACTAATTTTTTAATAATTTTTCCATCTGCTGCATCCATCAGGAAGACATCAAAGAAGAAATCGCGATTCGAAATAAAAGCAATTTTGTCTCCTTGTGGTGAGAGTGCAGGGCTTGAATTGAAAAATCCATCATCATTTTTAGGATTAGTTAGTCTTTTAGAAAAATCTTCGGGATCTTGTCTTGTAGCAATATCTGGCCAATAAGTTTTTTTGATTTCCTTTTTCCATCTTTCACCAAATTCCTTTAAATCAATTCCAATAGTTTGTTTGAATGCTTCCGGAAAATTGCCTGTTCCTTTTATTTTATTCATTAGTTCGGCAATTTTTTGTTTACCATACTTATTTGCAATAAAATAAAGAACTGATTGCCCACCGCGATAAGCAAAATAACCATCAAGATTCATTAAGTCTGGTAATGTTCCACTTATTATTGCATCACGGATATACATATCAGTGTCAACATCCCAACCTAAAGATTCATATTCAGCTAATCCTTCTGAAAACCATAGTGGAAATGAAAGTGTAATATTATTTGATATTATGTTTTGAATTGATCCGCCATAAAACATATCGTTCATTACGGCGTGAACAAGCTCGTGGTGAATTAAATGTCTATATTGTTTATAAGAGCCTGTAAACTGAACAACTACTCTGTTCTTAAATAACTCAGTAAAACCCTGAATTCCTTCACTCAAATAAACGTCAACTACGTTTGTTTCCTGAAAATCATTTTGAGAGTTGTAAATAATTAAAGTGATTCTGCTGCTGATTTTATAATTAAAAGTATTTTGAATTGATTTTAACGCATCTTCTGCTGCTTGTGCAGTAAATTCTGTTAAAGTTTCTCCACCTTCGTTGAAATAAATATCGAAGTGCTCTGTTTGAATGTAATACCAAACATAATCTTTGTATTGAACTTTATTTTTTCCAAATTGTGCGAATACTTCAAACGCAGTGGCAAGTATTAAAAATAAAATCAATAATTTCTTCATTTATTAAACTCCTTGTTTAATCAACGATTGTAAAATCTAATTCCATTTTATCGGAATTTACTTTAACAAGTTTAACTGTAACTTTATCACCAAGTCTGTACATTTTTTTTGTTCGCCTTCCAATAATAGCATACTTTTTTTCATCATAGATGTAAAAATCATCATCAAGGTCGCGTAGTCTAATCAATCCTTCGGCTAAGATGGTTGTAATTTTAACAAAAATTCCAAAATGAACTATACCAGAAATAATAGCATCAAATTCATAACCCAATTGATTAGACAAAAGTTCGACTTGTTTAAGTTTAACAGAAAATCTTTCAGCTTCCATTGCGATTCTTTCGGTGGCAGAAATATGTTCACAAATTTCTTCTAATTCTTCATTATCATAAAGATTTTTTGTCTTCTTTTGCAAATAGCCGAATAGTAGTCTATGAACAATTAAATCACTATATCGTCTGATTGGGGATGTGAAATGAGTGTAATACTTAAATCCCAATCCGTAATGCCCGATATTTTGAGTAGAATAAAAAGCTTTAGCCATTGAGCGAATTGCTAACTCATTGATTAAATTTTCTTCTGCTTTTCCTTTCGCCTGTTCAAGTACTTTCTGAAATTCTGTTGGTCGTTTAATGTTTGATGGATTTAATTGATATCCCAAAGATTTAACAAATCTTGCAAATTCATTTATTTTATCCTGATCAGGTAAGTCGTGCACTCTGAAAACAAAAGGTTTTGAGGCAAGTTTTTTATTCCTTGAAAATTCCTCGGCAACTATTTTATTTGCAAGAAGCATAAACTCTTCAACAAGCATGTTGCTGTCTTTCATAGTTTTTACAAAAGCTTCAATTGGATATCCGGATTCATCAAGTTTGAATTTGACTTCAGATGTGTTAAAATCAAAACTGCCTGCTTTCATTCTTTTCTTTCGAAGAGTTTTAGCAAGTTTATCGAGCTCCAATATTTCATCTGCAAAATCACCACTTCCTGTTTCAATAATTTCCTGAACTTCTTCGTAAGTAAATCTTCTTTTGCTGTTTATAACACTTTTCTTTATCTGATGATTTACAACTTTTCCTCTTGGTGTAAGCTCTGCAATTACCGAATAAGTAAGCCTATCTTCATTTGGCTTTAAGGAACAAATTCCGTTGGATAATTCTTCAGGAAGCATTGGAATTGCTTTACCCACAAGGTAAACACTATTTCCTCTTGCAAGAGCTTCTTTATCAAGATTTGAATCAGGAATGATATAGTGGCTTACATCTGCGATGTGAATTCCAACTAAAAAATTACCGTTCTCGTTTTTTTCAATTGAAAGAGCATCATCAAAATCCTTGGCATCATCGGGATCTATTGTAAAAACTATTTTATCTCTGAAATCTATTCTATCTGATAAATGTTTTTTATCTATAATCGGACTAATATTTTTTGCTTCATCCAAAGATTTTTTTGTGAATGAGAAAGGTATTCCAAAATCTCTTGCGATAGAAACTACTTCAACTTCAAGATTATCATGTTGACCGAAAACCTCTATTATTTCTCCTACCGGATTGGAAGTTTCTTCGTCCCAAGTTAGATTTCCGACAACGACCTTATCTCCAAACTTTGCATCTTTTAATGATTTAGGATCAATGAGAATATCTTTGTGAACATCAGGCTCTTCAGGGACAATATAAGGCAGAGATTTTTTTTGTTTCAGAACTCCAATAAACTCTTTCCTTTTTCTTGAAATTACAGAGATTATCTGTCCTTCAAGATTTTTTCCCTTTTTTGTAGCAAACAATAAAACTTCAACCTTGTCACCATTAAAAGCATTTCCAATATATCTGGTGGGAATAAAAATATCTTTCAAAGATTTGTTATCAGGAATTACAAATCCATAACCTTCTTCGGTAAGTGATAAAGTCCCTGTTATTTTATTTGAGGTAGGCAATATGTTTAGTTTATATTTTTTACCGATTCTTATCAGATAGTTCTCCTGATAGAGTTTGTATAAAGTTGCTTTGAGCTGCTGATATTCGTGATCGGTCTTGATTCCAAGTTTTCTGGCAATTTCTTTTGATTTAAAGGATTGATCAGAAAACTTCTTAAAGAATGATTTTAATTCTTTTTTCATTAAAACTCGAATTTATATTTAACGCCAAACTCGTTATAAAGAGAGGCATTCACTGTTGATTGATCTGTAATAGATTCTTTTCTTTCAAGACGCAGTATTAATCTTTGTTGAATTGGTAATTCAATTTTAACGTTAGCCCGGCTCAAATCCTGAAATACTTCTGTTGTCCCGCCTATTTCATATCTGAAATTTCCGACTTTACCAATCAAACTGAATTTTGTTTGATCACCAAATTGCCTCAATTGAACACTTCTTACATAATCACCAAGATACTGATTTAAAACATTTCCGATTATAGAACCCGCAAAACTTGTAGCAGTGGAAGCTACAGTGCTTCTTTCCTGCAAAGTTGCCCCATCAGTGAATTTGCCTGCGATTATAAAGAATAAGGCATCGGTAGGTGTTTTAGATTCATCCCTTTGTTCCTTCTGAATATTTTCTGTTCCGATATAAACGCCAATATTTTCAGGATCTCTTACAAAATTCTGATTAAGCTCGTTAAGTTGACCCTTTAGTTTAATTTTAACTGCTACTTCCTGCTCCTGTGAAGTTCCTGTTTCTGTTACAGGATAGATATAATCTCGGTAAGTTGCAGTTATATCAAGTAATGGATTATCAAGTTTTTCGAATCGTACATTCCCTCTGGCTTCAAATGTTTTTATGAAAGAAAGTTTTGAACCTTCAAGAAGATTAAATTGACCGCTTGTTCGTTCGATTCCATCTTTGGAAATCAGATTTATATTTCCAGAAAGCAATGCTACTAAATCCTGATTTAATTCTTTTGAAAGAACGACCACAACTTTCGCTTCATTGCTGATACTTACATCAATATTGTAGTTTAAACTTTTTGAGCCATTTATGCCGGCTGATGCTTTTCTTCTGCTTTCAAATTCTTCAACCAATTTATCGAGTTCTGATTCAACATCAGATTTTTCGAATGAGGAAGCAAAACGATAAATGATATCTGAAGTATTCGAATATGCGGTGCGTGAAAGTGGTAACACCAAATCTGCTTTTGAAATATTTACAGGAAGATTAAGACTTATTTCATTTTCAGTTAGTGAAAAAGTAATGTCTGATTTAGATTCGATTGTCAAATCACCGTAAATAAACTGATTAACTTCTTTGGATATTTGATCCAGCACTTTTAGTTTTCCTTTTGCTGTAATAGAAACAGAATCGAGACTCATTTCTTTTAGTTTGATAAAACCATTACACAAAATTGTCCCGGCATTTCTGATATTGGCTTCGTTTGTTATAGAGGCATTTTCTATTGTAATTTTTTCGTCATCCCAGAAGATATTTGAGTTTACATAGTAATTAAGATTATTAAACGAAGGCTTAATAGCGATGTCAACTAAATTTAAGTATCCAACAACAATTGGTTTGGTCAAAGTGCCATTTATATAAATTTCACTTTCTATAAATCCATTATTGACTTCTACCTGAGGGAAAATTTTACCAAGCGGAGATAGGTTCAAATCATCTGCAATTACTTTTAATTCAATTTCATTATTGTTATTAACCGAATCATTCTTTTTGATTGAACTCTTTAATGGAATGTTACCTGCAACGGTTAGTCGTTCGAAAATATTCTCTCCAATTTTTTCAATAAGTCTTAAATCAATATTTATAATCTGCTCGGAGTAAGTCATACCTGCTTTAATTGAGCCAAATGGATTTTTATTTATGAATATATCATCTAAATCAGAACTAAAGGAAACTATCGGGTTACTTAAACTGCCAGTTACTTTTCCGGCAAGATTAATTTTTGAATTAATTCTGCTCGAAGCTGGTAAATTTAGTAATCTATCGAGAACTGAACTTCCTTCTAAATCAGATATACTAAATTCAATAAGTCCATCAGAAGATTCACCAAAAATTCCTTTGCTTTCAAATAAACCGTTTCCAAGTTTTAGTTTAAATTGACCAATTTCAATATTACCTTTTGAATATGATAACATTATCTGTTCTTTGTTGGAGACAGGAATCCCTCTGAAATTCAACACAAGATTATCAAATCTAGAGTTGATTTTATCCTCGTAAATCTTATTTGAAGAAAAGAAATTGAAACTCAGCAAATCTTCAATAAATCCTTTAGCTGAAAAGTTAATTGAATCTGTATCAAAAGATATTGAAGTTGCAAAATCGTAAATATTATTTCCGAAATAAATTCTCTCAGAATTAATGTCAGAGTAAAA
>CAKZLD010000237.1 GCA_937125135.1 uncultured Ignavibacterium sp. | reverse complement strand
ATACAAAACATTATTAAAGAACTTCTAAGCGAAGGTGCTCAAGTAATTGTTGCTTCTGAAGCATTTGGCGTTGATGATACAACCAATGAGGATTTAGTTATTCAGGTAGCTGAATCAATGGGATTGCTAGCAACAGCAGCAAGCCAGATTTCTAAACTTTATGGCCTTCGAGTTCGTACAAGAACAGCAGTAATCAATGCAAGTATGATGCCCAAAATGTTGGAAACTGCGAATATGACTGAACAAGCTATCCGAGAAAGCGGAATTAATGCTCCATTTATGGTAATGCGTTCCGATGGTGGAATAATGGATATAAACGAGATGAGAAAAAGACCAATTCTGACAATGCTATCGGGTCCCGCTGCAGGTGTTGCTGCTGCATTGATGTACGAAAAAGTTTCCGACGGAATTTTTCTCGAAGTCGGCGGGACATCAACTGACATCTCCGTAATAAAAAATGGTAAACCGCAAGTTAAAAGTGCTCAGATTGGTGGAAACAGACTTTATTTGAGAACTCTCGATGTAAGAACGCTTGGAATTGCCGGAGGTTCTGTCCCACGCATAAGAAATAACAAAATAGTTGATGTCGGTCCTCGGAGTGCTCATATTGCTCAACTTAACTATGTAGCTTATTCTGAAGATGATGATTTTAATGATATCGAAATTGAAAAAATCCAACCAATGCAAAATGATCCCGATGATTATTTAGCACTAAGATCCAGAGGTAAAAAATTTACTATAACTCCAACAGAATCATCTTATTATTTGAATCTTGTAAAAAAGGTTGGACACGGCAGTGCAAATAATAAAAGCATTCAATCCTGTTTTAATTCACTAAGTAAAATTCTGCAAACTGAAGCAGATGTGTTAGCAAATGAAATCTTAAAAATTTCAGCAGAAAAAATTAAACCTGTTATCAATCAACTTATTCGTGAATATAAACTGGACAAAGAAATAGTTGAGTTTGTTGGCGGCGGCGGTGGAGCTTCTGCAATCGTTCCTTTTACTGCAAATCATTTAGAATACAAACATCGAATTGCAAAAGATTGTGAAGTAATTTCTGCAATCGGCGCTGCTCTTGGAATGATAAGAGATTCTGTTGAAAGGACAATAATAAATCCGACTGAAAATGATTTAATTGCACTTAGACAACAAGCATTCGAATCTGTTGCCTCTATGGGTGCTGATCCTGATACCATAGAAGTATCGGTAGAAATTGATTCAAGGAATAAAAAAGTAATTGCAGTTGCTATGGGCTCAAGTGAGATGAGGTCAAAAGATATTCAGATTGAAGAAATTACTGGTGATGATATTTTGAAGATAGCAGCAATATCATTAAAAACACCAATTGAGAATGTTGTAATATCGGATAAATCAAATTTTTATTACGTTGCTTGCTGGCAGAGAACTAAAACCTTCTTGTTCGGATTCATTAAAGAAAATTTAAATAGCATTCGTGTAATTGATAAAGAAGGCACAATCAGACTTCAACTGAACAATGCTCTAACTAGAACTGTTAAAGTAAGTGAAATTAAATCTGTAATTATCAAAATGATTTCTGACTTGACTACATTTGGAGATGCAGGTGCTTTAGTGCCCGACATATTTATTTTAGTCTCGTCGAAAATTTTAGATTTCACCGGACTGATAAATGAAAGTCAGATTATTTCTTTAGCTGAATATGAATTAAAAAAGGTCCCACAGGATGAAGACATTATAGTTATTGCTTCTCCTAAAAAATGATTATGACACAAAAAATTTTTGATTATATAATTTATCCTGCAAACTTACTTGGCTGTGTTATTGCAATTAAAAAAGCTCAAGCAGGCTCATCTGTTCTTTTAATGAACAATTATGGATTTGCTGGCGGGGATTTAACTCACAGTCTCGCTTGCTATCAATATATTGAAAAAGAAAATTCATCTACAATTACTCAAGACATTTTTAATAGGATTATTTCGAAAAGAAATTCTGTCTTTTACAATAAAGACAAGAACTTCGTTTTGAATCCGGAATCAATCAAGATTGCTTTTCAGGAAATCCTTGAAGAAAACGGAATCGAAGTTCTTTTTCACGTTTTGCCAATTAGTATTCAGCAGGAAGAAGAAATTAAGAATGTTTTTCTTTCAGCTCGTGAAGGAACAATTGTAAAAAAATCATTAAATGTTATTGATACAAGTGAGAATTATAGTTTACTTCGCTTTGTTGATTCAAAGAAGAAATTAGTCAAATGTTCATTTAATATTTTTATCTGCCAGAATAGTTCACAAAAATCAGTTGACTTTGAAAAGATTATCAGTCATAATCTGATTGAAAAATATGTTCTTCTTGATGATAACAGATACTGGATTTCGCTTAAAATTCCAATTGAAAATGAATTGTTTATCGAAAACAAAGCTCAGGAAATTTTGAATAAATTCGAGTCGTTTGTTCTTGAAAATGGAGGTAGGATTCAACTAGTTGCTCCTCAGACTCAAAAGATTTATCAGTTAGAAAATTTTTCATCTGAAAATAAAATTGTTTTTCATCCAAAAGAAAAAATGACGAAGAAACTCAGCGAGACAGAAATTTTTCTGGAGTCAAGTTATATTGAAAAGGAAATGATAGAAAGCTATGTCAAATAGAATAATTGAAGGACTGAAAAACTCACTAATCGTTTCCTGTCAGGCAGAAGGAGATTCCCCTTTCAACTCTGCTGAAGGTGTTACAATGTTTGCTAAAGCTGCAGTGATGGGTGGAGCAAAAGGTATTCGATCTGAAGGGATTGAGAAAACTAAAATGATATTACAAAATGTTTCTGTCCCTGTAATAGGATTGATAAAATCGAAATTTGAAGATGGAAGCGTTAGAATTACAGGAAGTTTTGATGATGTAAAAAATTTATTAGATATTGGAGTTCACATCATTGCAATTGATGGTACTATAAGAAAAAGAGAAAATCTCACTGGACCTGAATTTATAAAAAAAATTAAAGCAGAATTTAATTGTATCGTGATGGCTGATATTTCAACAGAAGAAGAAGCTATTGAATGTGAACAAGGTGGTGCTGATTTAATTTCAACTACATTAAACGGATATACATCATGGACTTCTTCAGATAAAATTAAATCACCGAATTTTGGTTTGGTTAAGTCATTGGTAAAAAAAATTCAGACTCCGGTTGTTGCAGAGGGACGAATAAATTCTCCTGAAGCTGCAAGAGAAATGATTGAAGTTGGTGCTTATGCAGTAGTTGTTGGAACAGCAATTACAAGACCTCAAATAATTACAGGTTGGTATGTTGAGGCAAT
>CAKZLD010000236.1 GCA_937125135.1 uncultured Ignavibacterium sp. | reverse complement strand
TCAAAAGATATTGAAGTTGCAAAATCGTAAATATTATTTCCGAAATAAATTCTCTCAGAATTAATGTCAGAGTAAAATTGAGTTCTGAAACTATCCTCTATTGCAGTTGATTGCTTCAGAGACAAGTTGATATTTGATTTCGTAGTGAAGAACAAATCACTTTCTGTCAATAGCTTTAGATAATTTATTTCTGAATTAAGATTAAGAAGAACATATTTCTCGTTTGATAGCAAGTTGCCTTTAATTTCTCCACCTATTTCAATTGAGTTTTTATCATCAATTTTAAGAGGGACAAAATCTTTGAAGTCGAGCAGAAGTTTAGCTTCAAAAGTCTGATTTGTCAGCGTCTCCATTTGATTAAGATTAATCGTGGAAATCTCGGTTTCCAATTCAAGTGGTATCGAAATTTTTTTCTTGATTTGGTTTGCTACTAAGTCTATATCTGTTTCAATAGTCTTAATCAAAGATGATAATTTGTAGTTACCGGTAATTGTAAAATCAACCACATCAGAGATTAAATTTAATATCTTGTTACCATTATCATTTCTGCGTACATCAAGAATAAATCGGCTTGAATCAATAACTAAGTTATTGATATATGAATTATCAATGTCCATTACTAAAAACAAATTCATACTATCAATGTCAAATCCTCGTCCTTCAAGATCTATGTTGATGTTTATTTTTGAATTCAGAGAAGAATCGCTCAGGAATTCTGCGAGATTAAGATTTTCGGTTTCTGCCTTCAATGTAAAAAACGGATCATCGTTTCTGATAAAATCAACTTTTCCGTCGAAGGAAGCATCGGTTGAATCGGAAACTATATCAATATTGAAAGAAAGAATCTTATCGAACATTTCAGATGTCATTTCCAACGAATTAAATTCAAAAGATTCAAAACTTGATTTTTGTAAAACGGAGGAAACTTTTGCTTTCATTGTTGCAGGATTGAATCCTTCGCCTTCAATTTTTATATCTGAATTAAGGTTTGTTTTAAATTTTATAACAGGAGATAAATCAAGGTTGATTGAAGTTAATCTGATATCATATTTTGCATTATCAGGTTTGAAATTAAACGAACTATTTAGAGTCAAATTACCTTTTGAAGATTCAATTGAAACATTAGTAATGAACTCATCCGGCTTTCCACTATACTTCAATTGATTAAATTTTATCAGACCCAAATCATAAACAGGAATTTCAAATTCAGGCAGTAATCCATTTACATCTTTCATTGTAACCACCGAATTATCCAAAGAGGCATTGATGATAATTTCATCTTCGCTTAATAAGTTTTGAATTTTTGCGTTTCCAGTAAGATTAGTTTGTCCAAGTATCAAATTTAATTTATCAACACTGAGATCATTAAGACTTCCCGATGCTTGAAAAACTCCCGAAACGTTTCCAGTCAGAAAATCAGTGGCTTCTACAAAAGTTGAAAGATTATTAAAGTTAAAGTTTTCTATGTTCAAGTCTAATCTCAAATCTGCACTACCCAAGTCATCCATTGAAAAGTTGTTTAAGAAATCTACTCCTGACATAGCTGCCGAAAGGTTCAGGTTTGTATTTTGAGTTTTAATATTCAGGTTATCAATCATCGAGGCATTTTGTGTTAACAAAAAGTTTCCTGAAAAACTTTCGAGTTCAAAAAACTCAAGATTGGGTTTGAAATTGAATTGAGTGATATTCAATTTAAAATCTGTTTTCTTAATATTGATGAACGCAGAAAGAGAAAGATTTAAGTCGGTTATTCTGAAGTCGTCAAGATTAAGCGAGCTGTAATTCCTTGTGCTTCCACGATTTTCAAAACTCTGAAAATTAAAATTAAGATTTATTATGTCTAATTCTGCAACTGAAATTGTAAACGGGAATTCTGAACTTGTGGTATCATCAGGTTCATCTGAGGGTGGAAAAATTTTCAATAAATTTAATTCACCATCAGATTCTTCTAATAAATTTAAATCAAAATTTTTAAGCTCAACTTTTCTTACGTAAATATCTTTAAACAATAATTTAAGAGGACTGGTTTTTACTAATAATGAAGAAAACGAAGCCACAGTATCATCATTTGCTGTTGTGAGGACGACATTATCAAGTTCAAGTGAAGTAAAAATTGTTCCGCTGATTTTTCCAATAGAAATTTTTCCGTTTATTTCTTGGTTTACTGTTTCTACTATTTGATCTTTTAGCCAGTTTTTAAATGCACTTGTTTGAGTAACTATAAAAGTGAATATCAGCAACACAGTAACAAAAATAAGCAGATAGAGGAAAGCATTAACAGAATATCTGAAAATTCTTCTGCCAAGAGGTATTTTAATTTTCTCAGTTGCCAATTTAACTTATTTATATCGTTCTAAAATCGTGTTAATAATATTTGAAGTTGACTGGTTATTCACAAAATCTATGGTAATAACTTTCCCTCCGTTTTCTTCAACGATGTCTCTGCCAACAATTTTATCAATTGGCCAGTCAGAACCTTTAATAAGAATATCAGGAATTAGTTCACTGATGATTTTTGCCGGAGTGTCTTCATCAAAAAGACACACATAATCTACCGGTTTTAAGCTCGATAAAATTAAAGCTCTTTCATTCTCGTTAAGAATTGGTCTTTTATCTCCTTTAATTCTTTTTATCGAAGCATCAGTATTTAAACCGACAACTAACACATCACCAAGATTCTTAGCTTTAGTTAAGTAGTCAACATGCCCGGAGTGAAGTAGGTCGAAACAGCCGTTAGTAAAAACAACTTTCTGGGATTTCTTTTTATAGGTCTCTCTTATTTTTTTTAATTCATCAAGTAATATGATCATAAAAGAACTCTTTCATTTAATACTTCGTTAAAAAGTTTATCAATTTCAATGGGAACAATTCCAACCTCTTCACAAACGAGACCACCAGCATAATTAGCCAAATAAGATGCCTGCAGGATATCAGCACCTGCAGCAAGTGCCATTGTTAAAGTTGAAATTACAGTATCTCCTGCACCTGAAACATCTGCAACTTTTCTTGCTTTGGTTGGCAATCTTTTTTCAATTCCATTATTCTGAAAAACAGCAACACCGCCTTCTCCAAGTGTTATCAAAACATTTTTTGCTTTTAATTTTTTCACAAGAAGTTTGCCTGCTTTTGAGATATCATCATCTTTTTTAATTTTAATTCCTAACACATCTTCAGCTTCTTTTCTGTTAGGCTTAAATACAGTTACGTTTTTATAAAGGGAAAAATTGTTGAATTTAGGATCAACAGTTATCAAAATATTATTCTTATTTGCCAAAGAAATAATCT
>CAKZLD010000235.1 GCA_937125135.1 uncultured Ignavibacterium sp. | reverse complement strand
CTTTTCACAAATTCTGCAAGACTTTGATAATATCCGTCGTTTGAACGACTTATGAATGGCTCCATAAATAATCGAAGCTTTGCTTTTGTTGAAAACAATTCCGTCTTTAAAAATGATTTTGGATTCATCGGAAGAGGATGCAACTTATTGTCTCTTAAAATATATCTTTTATCTGCAGCTTTATTTGCGTATAGCAGTTCATCTTGTAAATTTAATTCTTCAACCAGCTGTGAGATAATTGGAGTGGTTTCTAACGCTGAATTAGGTCCTCTGTCAAACAAAAAATCATTTTCTTTGACTGATTCAATTGAACCACCGACAGAAGATTTTTTTTCCAAAACAGTAACATCAAAACCTTTTTTATCTAAAAGATATGCTGTGGTCAGACCAGAAATCCCTGCACCTATAATAACTACCTTTTTCGGAGTTGTTGTCATAAATACTTAATAAATTGTTTTAACAAATTTACTAAAGAAGGATTAATGAAAAAGATTTTTCAGCTTAAACCTTACAAAGTGAAAGTCTCACCAAGTTCTTTTATAGCCAATTTTATTTTGTAATTTGGAATTGAATTCTGTAGCCAGTTGAGAGGCTCTTCTATCGGCTCTGAACCTTGCTTGAATGTTTTAGTATGAATTGGTATAAAATATTTTGCACCAATATGTTTATCAGCCATTATCAGAGCTTCTTCCGGATCACAATGATTTCTTCTCCAAGGTTTATAAGCTCCAATTGGCATAATGGCAATTTCAATATTTTCATTAGCAACTTTTTTGAATTGATCAGTCATCGCAGTATCACCACCGAAAAGAATTTTCTTATCAAATCTTTCTATCACATAAGCATTATAGCTTCTGCCATTTTGCATAAAACCTTTCGATCTATCTCTCTCCCAAGGATATCTCCAACCAAAATGTTTGACTTCAATCGCTTTAACTTTCATACCAATTATTTCTGTTTCTTCATTCCAATCGAGTTCACTGATAGATTTCCATTTCAGTTCTTCAATCACATCTTTCGTATTGAAAGCAGTTATACAATCTATTCGATTTGGAAAAAGTTTTGTAAATCTCTGCAATGTTGCATAATCCATATGATCCATATGTGCGTGAGAAAGGAGAATTAAATCAGGCTTCGGAATTTCATCAATTGTCAAAGCTGGATTAGTAAATCTGCTTGGTCCGAAGGTTATCCCGAAAAGATTTATTCCAACTCTTTCAAAAAGAACCGGATCTGTTAAAATTATTTTTCCAAAAAAGTTAATCAATACTGTTGAATGACCAATCCAAGCGATATTGATTTGATCATCTCTCCACTGAGCTGGATTTGGTTTGAGATTTGCATTTATGGGATAAGTTTTCGCATTATTATCTGAAGGAAGAACTAAAAATCCAGCAATCCCTAAAGCAATTTTATTTATGAATTCTTTTCTTTTCATATTTCAACAACAATCTTGGGTTTCTCAGAGTTTCAAAAATTTTCATCAACTTCAACAAAATTTTTTCTGATTTAAAATAAAAGAAGCTGTCTTAAAAGTATAAAGTAATTTATTCCTAAAACAACAACTTTATATTTTCCGCTTTAGACGGAAAACTTATCCAGATAAATCGGACAATAATTACTTTTGAAACAGCTTCTTTAAGTTTAATGCAAATTTTACTTCAGAGATTTTCCAACATCATCTACCGTAAGTACTCTGATTCCGCCTGAAGAATATTGTTGACCTTTAATAAAAACTTGTGTACCAAGATATGGTTCAAGTACACCATAAAGATTTTTGTTTACTGCACTTGGAATTAGAATTACAACTTTATTAGTTTTCTTTTCCACTAAAGCAAAAGTTCCTCCCACCATTAAGCCTTCTTTAGTTACTTCAATTCCGGCAGGACTATTTGGCTTGATTTTATCAACCATATAAGTTTTTAATTCTACTATTTCTCCGACGAGTGTAACTGATTTTTGACCGAATAAATTTGAATTAAAAATTATTGTAAGAAATATGATAAATGAAACAAATTTGATTGCTGAATTCATCGCTGACTCCTGTTATCTTATTTTAGAAAATTTATTATAAGGTACTGATTGATACGAAAGTCTTACTTGAAGATATTGCTCTGGAGAAGTACCCCAGATTAAAGTTCCGTTACTTGGGTTACGTTCTATTAAAATTCTTCCGTAGTTGCCATTGTTTCCTTTGAAATACAAAACTTTAGAACTCGTAACTGCAACAGAATCAACTCTGAATTGAAATTGACTATATGTAGTAGTATCAGGTGGTGAAGGTAACGGGTCGTTCAATGAATTAACATCTCTTGAAACTGTTGAAAATCTTGTAATCTTTCTGTTTGAACGATATAAATGTGAACTTCTTAATTCAACATTACTTGAACCTGAGATGGTAAACAAATATACATCAATTAGAGAGCTATCTGCACTTAACAATGAAACTGTTTTAGGTTGCTGAGTTGATGGATTGTAGAAAATTAGTCCACTTGCAAAACCGGTTGAACTGGAACTTTCATAAATTTTAATTGGAATTGTTCCTTCAGTATCGAACCTCCAGGCGGGTGACCATTGAATTGTAACCGGATCAGAATTGATATATCTCGGAGAATTCGATTGAGCTTTTGCAATAACTTCGAAATTGTAAATTGTCCCTGCAGTTAAATCTGTAACAGCCAAAGTATCAAGATTTTTATTTACTGTTCTTTCCCTGACAAGTGTATTTGCTGTAGTTAATATTCTGACTAAGTAACCGTCAAAGTCGGAGAGATTTTCATCCAAACTTTTTGTCCATTTTATAACTACTGTAGTATTATTTAAAGAATAGGCAAGTGGATTAGTAGCAGACTTAACTTTAATTTTCTCCGGAGTAGGATCTGGTGAAACAGGATCTTTTTCTGAGCCACACCCTATGAAATAGAGCGTTGTGATAATAATTGTGAAAAACGATATTAAAAGTTTTTGAGTTTTCATTTTACCCTTTCCTTGATTTTTTAGTTTGAAAAAAGTATGTGTTCAACTGCTTCACAAATTATATGACCAATTGTGATATGACCCTCCTGAATTCTTTGAGTATTTGAAGATGGAACGATTATTGGCAAATCAACCATCTCCTTTAATTTACCACCACTTCCACCGAGAAGACCAATTACTTTCATTTCCTTAATTTTAGCCATTTCAACAGCTTTGATAATATTCGGGGAATTACCGCTTGTTGAAATAGCAATTAAAACATCACCTTTCCTACCAAGACCTTCTACATTTCTTGCAAATACATTTTCGAAACCAATATCATTTCCACCAGCAGTCAGATTAGAAGAATCAGTTGTAATTGCAAATGCTGGTAATGCGGGTCTTTGAAGATGCGGGCTTAATCGAATTACAAATTCCGTAGCTAAGTGTTGTGAGTCAGCGGCGCTTCCGCCATTACCACATAAAAGCAATTTGTTCCCTTCCTTAAAACAATCTACTAAAAGTTCGACTGCTGATTTTAATTCTTCAAACAACAATTCTTTAATTCTAAGTTTCAGCGAAGAACTTTCTTCTAATGAATCTTCAAAAAATTTTTTTAATTCAAATGACATCAAACAATTATTCCTTTTTTGTGATGAGTTGCGTCTGCAAAATCTTTCATTGATGACCAGTTCTTTTCTTCTTCAAAGAAGTTGCCAACGATAATTACTGATGCTCCGGCAGATACTTTTTCTACAACATCTTTCGGATGACGTAATCCACCTCCAACAATAATTGGAATTGAGCAGACTTTCGAAACAGCTTTAATCATATCATTAGGCACAGATAATTGAGCTCCGCTTCCCGCTTCAAGATAAATGAATTTCATCCCAAGATATTCCGCTGCTAAAGCTGTAGCTGCAGCAATATCTGGTTTGTTTCTTGGAACAGGTAAACTACCGCTGATATAAACCGCAGTTGTAGTTGTACCAGAATCAACTAAAATATATCCTGTGCTAAGAGGTTCTATATTTGCTTTTCTTATAAGAGGAGCAGCTAATACTTGTTTTCCTATCAGATGCTCAGGATTTCGTCCGCTGATTACAGAAATGAAAAGAATTGCATCGGCATATTTTGATACCTGAGTAATGCTGCCCGGAAATATGATTGTTGGTAATTTTGTATATGATTTTACTTTCTGAATTAAAGATTCAAAATCGCCAGAAATAATTAAGCTCCCACCAATAAGGAAACCATCAACGCCAGAATCTTCAGCCACTTTAATGAAATCTTCTAATCGAAAAAAATCTACTTTATCAGGATCAAGAAGAATAAAAAATGCAGCTCCCTTTTCGTCAATGGTTGATTTAATATGATTATAAATTTTCATAAGTGATTGAAATTGCTTGTCATCAATATAGATATTTCGCTGAAAAGATGAAAGTTTAGATTAAATTCATCACATTTCACTTCCGTTACCGTTTGAATCTTCATCTTCAGGAATAATTCTGGCAATATCAGCGATTGAATCTCCTTCATTCAGTTTAATTACTCTCACACCCTGAGTGTTTCTTCCCATTACTCTTAAATCTTTAACAGCTTGTCTGATAACCATTCCCTGAGTTGATATTATTACTAATTCATCTTTATCTACTACTTCCATCATTGAAATCATTTTACCAACTTTATCTGTGGTTTTAACAGTAATCACACCTTTACCACCTCTTCGTGTAATTCTGTAATCATTTATATCAGAGCGTTTTCCGTAACCTTTTTCTGTAACAACCAAAACGCTTGTCTGCGGATGTTTAATAACTAATAAGCCAACAACTCTGTCGCCTTTTTGTAATTTGATTCCGCGAACACCAGTAGCAGTTCTACCCATATCACGTACATCCTTTTCGTTAAATCTAATCGCAAAACCATTTCTTGTGCCTATAACAATATCATTATTTCCTTCAGTCATTTTAACTGCGATTAGTTTATCGCCATCTACAAGATTGATTGCGTTAATACCACCTTTACGAACGTTTCCATAGGCTGATAAAACTGTTTTTTTAATTGTGCCTTGTTCAGTAGCCATTATTAAATACTGATTATCGGTAAATTCTTTCACCGCAACAAAAGCAGTGATTAATTCATCTTTTTCTTTCTCAAGAAGATTTATTATTGATCTACCTCTTGCTGTTCTGCCTCCTTCAGGAACTTCGTGCACTTTCAACCAATAACATCTTCCTTTGTCTGTGAAGAAAAGAATATATTGATGAGTGGATGCGATGAACATATGTTCAATGAAATCATCTTCTTTTGTGCTAACACCTGTAACACCTTTGCCACCGCGTGATTGTCTTCTGTAGCCACTAACCGGAAATCTTTTTATAAATCCCTGATGAGAAATTGTAACAACGACATCTTCTTCGGCAATAATATCTTCAAGAGAAAATTCTTTGTAGTCGTGGATAATCTCTGTCCTTCGTTCATCAGCGTATTTTTCTTTAATAGCTATAAGCTCTTCTTTTATAATTTGCTTTCTTTTATTCTCACTTTCCAAAATTCCACGTAATCTTTCAATCAATTTGATGGTTTCTTTGTATTCATCTTCAATTTTCTTTCTTTCCAAACCAGTTAATCTTTGCAGGCGCATATCAAGAATAGCTTTTGCCTGAATTTCACTGAGTTTGAATCGTTTCATCAAATTGTTTTTCGCAGATTCAACATCGCGGGATTTTTTAATCGTTTCGATAACTTCATCAATATTATCAAGAGCGATAATGTAACCTTCAAGAATATGAGCACGTTTTTCTGCTGCATCGAGTTCATATTTGGTCCTTCGTATCAAGACATCCATTCTATGGTCGAGAAAATGTTTCATCATTTCCTGAAGAGTCAGAACTTTAGGCACGCCATTGACCAGTGCAAGCATAATTACACCGAAAGTAACCTGCATTTGAGTATGCTTAAAAAGTTGATTGAGCACAACTGCGGGTTGAGCATCTCTTTTAAGTTCGATAACTACTCTCAGTCCATCTCTATCAGATTCATCCCTAATGTTGGAGATATCATTAATTTTTCCTTCACGAACTAGGTCAGCAATTTTTTCAATCAAATTTGATTTATTAACCTGATAAGGAATTTCGGTTATAACAATATTCTCTCTATCATTTTTCAGAGTTTCAATGTTTGCTTTTGCACGAAGAATAATTCTACCGCGTCCTGTTACGTAAGCTTCTTTCACACCTTCATAACCATAAATAATACCGCCGGTTGGAAAATCCGGAGCTTTGATATATTTCATCAAATCAGCTGATGACAGAGAAGGATTATCAATTAATTTTATTAAACCATCAACAACTTCTCCCAAATTATGTGGTGGAATATTAGTAGCCATTCCGACTGCAATTCCGCTTGCACCATTAACTAATAAATTTGGAAGATATGCAGGAAGGACTAAAGGTTCTTGAAGAGAGTCATCGAAGTTAGGACCGAAATCAACAGTGTTTTTATCTAAGTCTCTTAATAGTTCTTCTGATATTCTTGCTAATCTTGCTTCGGTATAACGCATTGCTGCTGGGGAATCACCATCAACAGAACCAAAATTACCCTGACCATTTACTAATGGATAACGGAGTGAAAAATCCTGCACCATTCTAACCATCGTATCATAAACTGCACTATCACCGTGCGGATGATATTTACCTAAGACTTCTCCTACAATTCTGGCTGATTTTTTAAAAGGTCTGTTATAAGCTAAACCAAGTTCGTGCATTCCATAAAGAACTCTGCGGTGAACGGGTTTCAAACCATCACGAACATCCGGCAGAGCACGAGCTACTATAACGCTCATAGCATAATCAATGTAAGAGGATTTCATTTCCTCTTCGAGGGTTATCGGAATTATTTTTTCAAAAATTGTGGTCATAATATTATTTTTTATTTCTGTTTAAGATGAATCAATAATTTGTTTACTAACTTTATACGTCAAGATTTGCGTACTTAGCATGTTTTTCAATAAACTCTCTTCTTGGCTCAACTGCATCTCCCATTAGTGTTTCGAAGATTTTATCAGCTGCCGCAGCACTTTCCAAATTAACCTGAAGGACTGTTCTTGTTTCCGGATTCATCGTTGTATTCCAAAGTTGCTCAGGATTCATTTCGCCCAATCCTTTGTATCTTGTAATCACAATTCCTTTCGGATGTCCTTCTTCATCAGTTTCAACTTCTTGTTCAGAAACCTCCTGTTTTGATTTAGATTTAGAATCTGCCTTAAATCTTTTCAATACCTGATCAAGTTCATCATCATCAAATGCGAATACTTCTTCTTTACCCTTCTTAATTTTATAAAGCGGAGGTTGAGCAATAAAAACTTTACCAAGTGTTATTAGTTCTTTCATATGTCGGTAGAAAAAAGTCAACAATAAAGTTCTGATATGACTTCCATCAACATCAGCATCAGTCATCAAAATAATTTTTCCATATCTTGCTTTAGAAGGATCAAAGTCTTCACCAATACCTGCACCAATCGCTGCAATCATAGCCTGAATTTCCTGATTCTCAAGGATCTTGTTTAGCTTGGCTTTTTCAACGTTTAATATTTTTCCTTTTATTGGAAGAATAGCCTGAAATCTTCTGTCTCTTCCTTGTTTCGCTGATCCACCAGCTGAGTCTCCTTCAACAATATAAATTTCACAATGTTCCGGATCGTTGATTGAACAATCAGCCAATTTTCCGGGCAAATGCAAAGAATCAAGTGCGTTTTTTCTTCGGACAAGTTCTCTTGCTTTTCTAGCGGCTTCACGAGCTTCAGCTGCTTTTAATGATTTCTCAATGATCTTTCTTGCAACGGAAGGATTTTCTTCGAGATATTCTGAAAGTTTTTCGCCGACTATCGTCTCAACAATAGATTTAACCTCACTGTTGCCTAATTTGGTTTTAGTTTGACCTTCGAATTGTGGCTCCATAACTTTAACTGAAATGACTGCGGTTAATCCTTCGCGGAAATCATCACCTGTCAGAGTAATTTTATTATTTTCCTTTATCAAACCATTTTTATAAGCATAGTTATTAAATGTTCTGGTCAAAGCTGTTCTGAATCCAACAAGATGAGTTCCGCCTTCAATTGTGTTGATATTGTTTACATAAGTATGAACATTCTCCGAAAATGAATCACTATACTCAAATGCAATTTCGATCGGAGTATTATCCTTCTCCGCTTCAAAGTAAATAGGTTTGTGCAACGGGTTTCTCTGTTCGTCAAGATATTTAACAAAATCGATAAGTCCTCCTTTAAATCTGAATGTTTCTTCAGCTCCGTCTCTTTCATCTTTTAATATCATAGTAACATCTTTATTCAAATAGGCAAGTTCACGCATTCTCTCAGCAACAGTATCGAAGTTAAATTTAGTGTTCTTAAATATTGTTTTGTCGGGTAGGAAAGTTACCTTAGTACCCGTATGATCACCTTTGTAAGTGCCAATCTGTTTTACGTTTTCAACAGGAACACCTTTTCTATATTCCTGAAAATAAATTTTGTTATCTCTTCTTACTTCAACTTTAAGCCATTCAGAAAGTGCATTAACAACGGATACTCCAACACCGTGCAGACCGCCAGAAACTTTGTAACTGCTCTTATCAAATTTACCTCCAGCGTGAAGTACAGTCATAACAACTTCGAGCGCAGATTTTTTTTCAATCGGGTGCATATCAACAGGAATTCCTCTTCCTCTGTCTTCTACTGTTACAGAGCCATCAGTATTTAAGGTGACGATTACTCTATCATTATATCCTGCGAGAGCTTCATCAATACTATTGTCAACAACTTCATTTATTAAATGATGAAGACCTCGTGTTGAAACATCACCGATATACATTGCCGGTCTTTTTCTAACAGCTTCAAGTCCTTTTAGCACATTTATATTTTTAGCACTATAATCATTTGAGTTATTATTACTCATAACTACCTAACTTATTTATTTGAAAATTGGATTCTTTTAACTTTTTGTGATTTATAAAAGTTATTAATTTTTTCGATTATTTCTGATTCACGGAATTTGAGTTCATTCCTCAAGCTTGGAATTTCAACACTCATCTTTAATGTGTTTTTAGAAAACTTCACTGATTTTATTAACGGTTTAAGTTCAGGAAAAATCTGGAAGAAGTCTTTCTCAACATTATGTTCCTCAATTAATTTTTTTATATGAACCAGTTCAGGTGATGAGTTGACAACTTCTTCTAAGCTTTTAAAGTCACTATTCATTTCGTCAACTAGTAGATAAATTTATTATTATATCTCTATCTGATTTTGAGAGAAAACTCAAATTAGAAAAATCAGTCAAAGTAATAAATGCTTGACCAACCTTTTTGAGAAATTCGCTTACTCTACCAGCTCTGAACGCGTCAAGTTCACTAAAGACATCATCAAGTAAAAATATCGGGACCTCATTTGTGAATTCTTTTAGATAAAAAAATTCTGCAAATCTTAAAGTAATCTGAAAGGTTTTATTCTGACCTTGTGAACCAAATTTCTTTAAGTTAATTCCATTGATTTCGAAAAGAAAATCATCTCTATGAGGACCGAATAGGTTTATATTTCTTTTAATTTCCAGCTCCCTGTTCTCTTTGATCAAACTTTCCAATACTGTTTTTTCATCAAAGTCTGGTTCATCAGAGATAGTCAAGTATTTTATTGATGGAATTTCGTTTGAGTCCATAATCTGCGCATAAGAATCAATCAAATAATTGTTAAAGTCTCTGATAAATTTTTTCCTGTATTTTATTATCTGGGCTCCTTTAGTTATTAAATTCTCAGTCCACGAATCTAGCTCATCTAATAAAGAGGGTGTAATTTTTTCTGAAAGTTTATTTAAGATAACGGAACGATTCTTCAGAATTTTATTATAATCAATTAAAAAATCCAGATAAGTTTTACTTGCTTGTGAAAAAACCGAATCAAAAAATTTCCTTCTGTCTGCAGGAGAACCTTGAGTTATCTGATGGTCATTCGGTGTTAATGTAACAACCGGAAACCTGCCCACAATCTCGCTTGACTTATGAATTTGTTTACCGTTTAAAAAATAATATTTCTTGTTTTCGTTATTATTAAAAAAATACCGCACCTTGTTTATATTTTTATTTTGAAAGACACCTTCGATTTCAAATTGATCTTGGTTAAAACTTAAAACCTCACTGTCTTTAGCAAAGATATTTCTTGAACTGCATAAATAATGAATTGCTTCAAGAATCGAAGTTTTACCAATGCTATTCTTGCCAACTATGTAATTCAAACCTTCTGCAAATTGGAAATTTGAACTGATGTGTTTTCTAAAATTTTTAACAGATAAAGAAGAAAGTAACATTTCTAATTGTTAAGTCGCACCGGCATTAATAACATGAGTATTTCTTCGTTCTCTGATGTTTCGCTTGGTTCAATCAAGCAAGCCTTAGTTGGTGAATGAAGTTTTAATATCAATTTTTCAGAATCAATATGTGTTATCATATCATTAAAATAAAACACATTAAATCCAATTACCATTGGGTCACCTTTATATTCACAATCTAAACTTTCAGTAGCACTTGAAGAGGTATCAATATTTTCAATAGAAATTTTCAATTCACTTGCCTCAATATTCAGCCTTACTTGTTTATTATCATCACTTGCAAATACCATCATTCTTCTGATTGAAGATAATAATTCTGCTCTGGAAATTTTTAAAATGTTTTCATTTTCTAACGGAATGACGCTATTATAGTTTGGATATTTGTCACCAATCAATCTTGTAACAAATTCTAAATCAGATAGTTTGAATGAAGCATTCGATTTAGTCAGATTTATTTTAACATCTCCGTCTGATAAAAATTTTGA
>CAKZLD010000234.1 GCA_937125135.1 uncultured Ignavibacterium sp. | reverse complement strand
AAGTTCAGGTTCAAGTTCAGGTTCAAGTTCAAGTTTTAGTGGGGAAAATTGATTTTATATGAAGACTTTATTAATTCCAAAGTATATTGTTACAAATGATGAAAATGATTCTATAATTCAAAATTCAGCAGTAGAAATATCTTTCAATAAAATAACTGGAATTTATAATCTATCAGAATTTGATCTTAAAAACTTTAATGGAGAAATTTTACATTTCCCTGATTTAACTCTTATCCCGGGTTTTGTTCAAACTCATATTCATTTATGCCAAACTTTGTTCAGAGGACTTGCCGATGATTTGCAATTACTTGATTGGCTTCAATATAGAATTTTCCCTTACGAAAATGCACACGATGAAAATTCTCTCCGTGCTTCCGTCAGAGCTGGATTGAACGAACTGATTTCAGGTGGTACAACATGCATACTCGATATGGGAACACTTCGTCATCAGGAAATTATTTTTGATGAATTGGATAAATCAGGAATAAGAGCTTTTGCTGGTAACTGCCTGATTGATGAAAATGATTTATTTCCGCAGTTTAAATCAACGACAAAAGATCAAATTGATTACACTTATTCACTCGCAAAAGAATTTCATGATTCATCAGGAGGACGAATAAAATTCGGTTTTGCTCCGAGATTTGTTCTTTCCTGTTCACAAGAACTTTTATGCGAATCTTTCGAAATGAAAAAAGACTTTAAAGGAAGTCTTTATCACACTCATTCATCTGAAAACAAAAATGAAATTCAGGAAGTAAGAAAAAGATATGCAAAAGAAAACATCGAATATTTCAAATCAATAAATGCAATTGATGATCATTCTATCTTTGCTCATTGCATTCACACAAATGAAAATGAAATTCAAATAATGAAGCAGACAAAAATGAGAGTTGCTCATTGTCCTTCTTCAAATCTTAAACTTGCTTCAGGAATTGCAAATATACCTCGTTATCTCAAAGAAGGGATTAGTGTTTCGCTGGGTGCTGATGGTGCTCCTTGTAATAATAACTTGAGTGCTTTTGTTGAAATGCGTCTTGCTGCTTTGATTCAAAAACCAATTCACGGTGCAGAGGTAATGGATGCAAAAACAGTTTTCAAACTCGCCACAATCGAAGGAGCAAAAGCTCTGCATTTGGATAATGAAATCGGTAGTATTGAAATTGGCAAGAAAGCTGATTTGGTCCTCTTGAACTTAAATGATGCTAATCATTCCTACTCGGATGATTTGAACCAAATCTATTCTGATATAGTTTATAGTTCAAATAACAATTCTGTTCATTCAGTTATGATTGATGGTGAATGGAAAATTAAAAATTATTCGTCTGTGATTTATGATCCAAGCGAAATTGTCATAGAAGCGAAGGAACAGTTAAAAAAATTATTAAAGAGAGTTTGATTTGAAAAAAATTTTAATCGCAACAAAGAACAAAGGAAAATTAAACGACATAAAAGAAATCTTCAGAGAACTTGATGTTGAAATAATTTCACTGCTTGATTTCGATGAAGTCATTGAAATTGAAGAGACTGGCAGTTCATTTGAAGAGAACGCTCAGATAAAAGCGCGAGCTTGTTTCGAGAAATATGAGATTCCATCTATTGGCGATGATTCGGGATTAATTGTTGATCAATTAAATGGTGCGCCCGGAATTTATTCTGCCAGATATGCGAGCGAGAATGCTACTGATGAACAGAACAATCAGAAGTTAATTGATGAATTGAAAAGATTTCCAGAACCACACAGAGCTAAGTTCGTTTGTGTTGCTTCTTATTATGATGGGAATAAATTTATTAATTCATACGGAGAAATTAACGGAAGAATAATTCCGGAAATTCGTGGTTCAAATGGTTTTGGTTATGATCCTATGTTTATTCCAAATGGATTCTATAAAACATTTGGTGAGTTTTCAATTGAAGATAAAAATAAAATCAGTCATCGTTCTGTTGCATTTAAGAAACTTTATAAAAAATTAGTGACAGCTTTATGAAAAAAGTTTTAGCTCTGTTTTTTTTATCATTGATTATTCTAAGTTGCTCTGATGATAAATCAACCTCTCCTCCCGTGGTAGATATTGATAAATTCCCTTCACAACCGGGGACAAATTATACTTTCAATGTTACATTTGGTCTGACGAATCCGATAATCGGAACTAAGAGATCTTATTTCATTCAGAAATCTAATAACCCACTGTCAAACACATTATCTATTTATTCACCACAAGTTGATTCGATAACTTATTCGGGCAGTTTGCTTGTTGACACAACTTATTTTCGAAAGACTTCAAGCGGAGTTTTTTATTACATAGATACGACGGGATTAGCTCAGCTAATTCCAGATAGTTTGAGAACACTTCTGAAAATTGATACTGAAACGAGAGCTTTGTTTTTTCCTCTATCAATAAATCAAACTTGGCCTGTTTATCAAATTGATATTCAAATTTCCGGATTACCAATTTTCTCACCAATAAAAACTTTTGCTAAAGTTAGTGATTTTTACAAAATGGATTTTGTAATAAGAAATTCAACCATCACAAGCAATGTTTATAAAATTGATTACACCTTAGAAATTCAGTTAAGTCCCGAGGGGCAAATTGAAAGACAAACAGCAAGCGCTCTTTTTGCGGTCGGAATTGGATTTATAAAGTGGGACGGACAAGCAGCCGTGATAAATTTAGTAAGAGGAACTACTTTTGAATTTCCATCAGAAATTATTCTGGAAGAGATGAGAAGCTATTTTATTCCGTAATTACTTTTCTGCAATTACAACCTGAACAGTTCCGAAGCTTAATTGATAAATATCTATTCTTTTGAATCCTGAATTTCGCAAAAGAATTTCGAGATTAACTTTCTCATCAAATTCTTCAACTGAATTCGGCAGATAGTTATAAGCAGATTTATTTCCTGAAATAATTCCACCAATTATCGGAAGAATTTTTTTGAAATAAAATTTATAAAGTGCAGCAAAAAATTTGTTCTTCGGCATTTGAAACTCAACTATAGTTGCTTTGCCTTGTGCTTTCAAAACTCTGTAAAAGGAATTAAATCCTTCTTGAATGTTATAAAAATTTCTTACTCCGAAAGCGACAGTGATGTTTGTGAATGAATTATCTTTGAAAGGCATTTGTTCAGCAACCATTTGAACATTGTTTCCAATAATCCAATTACTTTTCTTATGAAATAGACGAAGCATATTATGTGAGAAATCAGCACCAACAATTTTCTCAACACCAAATTTTTTTGCTTCGATTGCAACATCACCAGTCCCGCAGGCAACATCAAGCAGAAATGAATTTTTATTTATGCCAGAAAGTTTGAGAGCTTTTCGACGCCAGTAAATATCAATTCCAAAACTCAGTAGATGATTTAATAAATCATATCTTCCTGATATCGAATCAAAAATATTTTTTACTTTACTTTTTTTCTCAACCAATTTAAAGTTATCACTCTCACTCATAATCTTACTCTCAATCTTTTCAAAATCTAAATTCTTCCTTCCCGATTTTCCTTTGCCACCAATTAAAAATGTGATAACCACTCCACATTGAAAAAATCATAAATATTGCTCCTCCGATTAAATCTATCACATAATGATACCACAAATAGACAGTTGCAATAATCAATAGAAATCCGACTGGAACAATAAAATATTTCGTATTAGATTTTAGTTTTACAGAAAGACACATAACAATCAAAGTTATCATTGTATGGCCACTTGGAAATACATCTCTTTGAACAACTTCTGCTGGATTTGGAGTTCCAGAAGGAATGCTTTCGCCTGTGTTTACAAATTCTCTCAATGTATCTGTTAGGAATAGCCCAGGAAGTTTTTCATTCAAAGTTGCGAAATCGTGCAAAGTAAATCTCGGTCCGATTCCCGGCAGAGTAAAATATCCGAGATAAGATAAGAAAAAACCATAGATGACTGAAAAAACTGCGAAATCAAGTGCAAGCAATTTTTTCTGTTTAAGAAGTGAAAGTCCGAGAATAATTGGCAACAAGTAAAATGAATTATATGCAATTTGAAGAATTTCCGTCAAAATCGGATTTGCAAATTGATAAAGAAAATGAGTTGGATCTGTTCCGAACATCCAACGATCAATTTGAATAAATAATTCATCGTAATCTATCTGTCTGATTGGTTTGACCATAAACCAAAGCTGTTTGAAAGTTAGAAGAATCAGCGGAGCGATATACCAATAATGAACAAGACTGATAACTTTGTTTGCACTATGTTTCGATTCACTTGAAATTGCCTCGAGGTAAGAAATTCCGAATGCAAAAAGAATGATGAATAAATTTATCGAGAGCCAGTAGAATGAATATTCAATCCTATCATAATAGATTATATGAAGAGTCGATAAAATCAGATAAAACACTATCGCAACTAAATCGAATGCTTTTAGTTTTTTGATAAAAGTTTTCGCTTTTTTCATAATTATTCTCAGAGTCTTTCAATTACGTACTCAGTCAGATAAATGAAATCATCAATACTGAGTTGTTCGGCACGTTTTGAAAGATCAATTTTACAATCCTCAAAATTTAATTGGGCAAATATACTATTCGAGAAAGAGTTTTTTAGAATTTTTCTGCGGTTACCAAAAGCGGCTTTCACAACAGAAATGAAGGTCTGATTGAATCTCAAATCATCTTTTTTCTTCATTTGAAGATGAACTAATGCAGAGAAAACTTTCGGTTTTGGAATGAAAACATTTGGAGAGACTTTGAAGCAAATTTCTGTTTCAGCAAAATAATTCAATAGCACTGAAAGAATTCCGTAATCTTTGCTTCCAATTTTAGAGGTCATTCTTTTAGCTACTTCATATTGAACCATCAAAGTAGCATCTTTTACAGTAAGATTATTTTCAAAAATTTTGAAAAGAATAGGAGATGTGATGTTATATGGGATGTTTCCAACAATTCTCAATTTTTCAGTTTTAAATTCTGTTAAATCAACTTCTAAAAAATCCTGATTGATAAAAGTAACATTGGGAAATTTATCTTTTAATTCTGCAATTACTCTGAAATCAATTTCGATTGCAAAAATACTTGCTTCTGATTTTGCCAGTAGCTCTGTCAATGCACCTCTACCGGGACCTATTTCAACAATCACCTCTTTTTTTTGAGGTGAAATAATAGAGATTATTTTATTGATGATGTTTTTATCAATCAAATAATTCTGGCCGAACCTTTTCAGTGCTTTAGCCAATACTCTCTCCCAATTTTTATTAACAGAATCTTAACATTAAAATAACTTTAATTTAACTTTCTTAAATAAAACTCAAATTAAGTTTTGAACAAAAATAAGGACAAATATGCAAGCAAGTTTTAAAAGAAATCTGATTTTAATCGGCGAAGCTTTTTTAGCTTTTATCTTGTTACAATTAACTCATTTTATAATTGGAATTTCAAGCCCACTTCTTTTAGGTATCATAGTTGTCTTTTTCTCTTTGATATTTTTTTTGACGACATATCTGTTCTTAAAGAGAGTAGAGAAAAAGTCTAGAGTCGTGGAAATGAAGGTTCAGGCTGAATTAGCCTAAAACAAAACGGAAATTCATTCTGTCTCCCTCAATTTAATCATTTCATCCTTGAAATAATTTACCGATATTTGTTCCATCATTTTTTGGAGTCAAAATGAAGGTAAATTTATTAATGACAGTGGTAATTATGTCAACTCTAAACATTTTTTCGCAAAATAATTTTAATCTGAACTTTGAAGAATACAAATTAAATAATGGATTGAAGGTCATTCTTCATCAGGATAAATCTGATCCTATTGTGGCTGTTACTATTCTTTATCATGTCGGTTCAAACAGGGAAGAACCCGGTAAAACAGGATTTGCTCATCTTTTTGAACATATGATGTTTCAGGAATCTCAAAATGTTGGGCAAGATCAGTTTTTCAAACTCATTCAGGGAAATGGCGGAACATTGAACGGGGGTACTTGGGAAGACGGCACAATCTATTTTCAGGTAGTTCCTAAAAATGCTCTCGAATTAGTCCTGTGGCTTGAATCAGACAGAATGGGATTTTTACTTCCTACGGTTACTCAAGAGGCATTTATAAATCAGCAGGAAGTCGTTCAAAATGAGAAGAGACAGAGAGTTGATAATCAACCCTATGGACATACAAGTTATATTATCAATAAACTTTTGTATCCTGAGGGACATCCATACAATTGGCAGGTTATTGGTGAGTTGGTTGATCTTCAAAACGCAACTGTCAAAGATGTTCACGATTTCTATAAAAAGTGGTATGGGCCAAATAATGCAACTTTGGTAATTGCAGGTGATTTTGATATTGATGAAGTTAAAAATCTTGTTGAAAAATATTTCGGTGAATTAAAACCTTCTCAACCAATTGAAAACTTGAAACCAATGCTGATTGAACTGAAAGAATCAAAAAGAGTTCATTACATTGATAAATTTGCTCAATCACCTGAAATTAATATTGTCTTTCCATCAATAAACAATTTCACGAAAGATTCCTATGCATTGGATGTTCTTGCAAACTTACTATCAAGAGGGAAACGCTCGCCTCTCTACAAAGTGATTGTTGAAGAAAGAAAACTTGCTCCTTCAGTTTCTGCTTTTAATTCAAGTAGTGAAATTGCCGGAGAATTTCAGTTCAGAGTTAGAGCTTTTCCAAATGTAAAATTATCTGATGTTGAAAAAGCAATTTTTGATGCTTTGGAAAAGTTTGAGAAAGAGGGTTTTACAGAAGCAGATTTGGATAGAATAAAAGCAAGAATTGAAACTAGTTTTTATAACAGTGTTGCAAGTGTCTTAGGAAAATCTTATCAATTGGCAATCTACAATGAATTCGCCGGTTCTCCCGAATTTTATAAGCAGGATTTAAAAAACAAACTTGACGTTACTATTGATGATGTCTGGAATGTTTACAATAAATACATCAAAGGCAAACCCTTTGTCTTGACTAGTTTCGTACCTGTTGGTGGGGAAGAGTTAATTGCTCAGCCATCTGAATTGTATGTAATTCCTGAAGAAAAACTAAAACCTTTTAACGAAGAAGAAATTGCAATAAGAAAACAAAATCCTGATAACAATATTGTAGTAGAACCAATTCAATCATCATTTGATCGCTCAAAAATGCCTGCTTTGGGTGATGATCCTTTAGTAAATGTTCCGGCAATCTGGACTAAAGAATTGAAAAACGGAATGAAAATCTATGGAATTGAATACACAGAATTGCCATTAGTTGAATTTCAAATTGAAATTAAAGGAGGATTGCTTTTAGACAATAAAGACAAAGTCGGCACAGCAAATTTATTGAGTAGAATGTTGATGCAAGGAACTAAAAATAAAACTCCAATTGAATTGGAAAATGCTATTGAAGAACTTGGAGCCAGCATAAATGTTTATGCATCCAGTGAAGTAATAGTTTTACAGGGCAATTGCCTCGCTTCAAAGTATGATAAAATTATTCAACTTGTTGAAGAAATTCTTTTCGAACCAAGATGGGATGAGAAAGAATTTGATAGAATAAAAAAAGAAACTTTAGAATCAATCCGAAGAAGCAAATCAAATCCTTCGGTTACTGCTACAAACATTTTCGTTAAATTGATTTATGGAGATGAACATATTTTATCAAATTCATTATTAGGGACAGAGGAATCAGTTTCTTCGATAACTATTGAAGATTTGAAAAGTTATTACTCAAATTATTTCTCACCAAGTTCAAGTAGCTTTTTATTTGTTGGGAATTTACCTCAAACGCAAGTTATCAATTCTTTAAAGTCAATTGAATCTAAATGGACAAAAAAAGATGTTCTGATTCCTGAAGTAGCTCAGCCACAAATGCCCGAAAAAGCACAGGTTTATTTCATCGATTTTCCTGATGCCAAACAGTCTGAAATCAGAATCGGTCATGTCGGACCTTCTTTGAAAGATGAAGATTATTTCAAAGCTTATGTTATGAATTATAAACTTGGAGGTGCTTTCAACGGAATAGTAAATATGATTTTGAGAGAAGAGAAAGGATATACTTATGGAGCAAGAACCGGTTTTGAAGGCACATCTACTACAGGTTATTTTTTGGCAAGCTCTGCTGTACAGTCAAATGCAACTTTGGAATCCGTTCAGATTTTCAGAGATGAAATCACTAAATATAAAACAGGAATTAAGGAAGAAGATTTAGAATTTACTCAGAATGCTTTATTAAAATCGAATGCATTGCGTTTTGAAACTATTGGTGCTTTAAGAGGAATGCTTACTCAAATTTCTCGTTATGATTATCCTTTAGACTTTATAAAACAACAAGAAACTATTCTTCAAAATATGTCTTTGGGTAAACATAAAACTTTAGCAAGATATTATCTGCATCCTGAGAAGATGATTTATCTTATCGTTGGAGATGCAAAAACTCAGATGGAAAAATTAAAAGAATTAGGTTTTGGAGACCCGATATTATTAGACAAAGATGGTAAAAAATTAAATTAAAACTTCATATAATTTATTTTTAATATTCTGGAGGTTAGGATTAAATTTGAAAGCTAAATTACGAGTAGGTATTTAAATTGGTTAAACAAAAACCAAATTCAGATGAAAAAATTCAGGAAGAGTTAAAAAAGTCTGGTGCCATTCCAACTCATATTGCAATAATAATGGATGGAAATGGCAGATGGGCAAAACAGAGAGGTCTTCCAAGAGTTGCAGGGCATAAAAGAGGTGTTGATACTGTAAAAACAATTGTTGAAGCTTGTGCTGAATTGGGAGTTAAATATCTTACACTTTACACTTTTTCAACTGAAAATTGGAATAGACCAAAGGACGAAGTTTCAACTTTGATGAAGTTGTTATTGAAAAGTCTTAAAGATAGAGTAGATGAACTTTGTGAGAATGAGATTCGTCTTACTACCATCGGAGATATAAATGCTTTGCCCGAGATGGTGCAGAAACAGTTATTGTCAGATATTGAAAGAACGAAAAACAATAAAAAAATGATTCTCAATCTTGCTTTAAGTTATAGTGGAAGGTGGGAAATTATTAAAGGGATCAAAAAACTTTGTGATGCGGTTAAAAACAAAAATTTTGATATGGATGAATTAGACGAAAAATCTTTTTCAAAATTTTTAGACTCGAATGAATTGCCAGACCCTGATTTGGTTATCAGAACTAGCGGTGAGTTTCGTGTTAGTAATTTTCTTCTTTGGCAAATAGCTTATTCCGAGTTTGTAATAACTGACGTCCTCTGGCCTGATTTTAATCGAAATCATCTCTATGAATCTATCCGGATTTTTCAAAAAAGAGAACGCCGGTTCGGCAAAGTAAGCGAACAAGTCAAATCAGAAAAAAAACAAAGGCAGTCTTGATGCGATATCACTTTTGGGTTGTTATATTATTTCTTGTTTTAACCATTTCTTATTTTAATCAATCATATAGTCAAACTCAGTTTAAAAATTATAAAATTTTAGGAATTAGAGTTGAAGGGAACAAAACCTCCGATGCTAATGCGATCTTAGCAGCTTCTGGTTTGAGAGTTAATGATGAGATTCAAGTTCCGGGCGATAAAACAATTAACGCAATAAAAAATCTCTGGGCTTTGAACATTTTCTCCGATGTGCAGATTTTAGTTGATAAAGAAATTTCTGATGGAGTATTTCTTATCATTAAAGTTGATGAATATCCACGATTGGAAAAATTTCTCATCGAAGGTAATGATGAAATTTCAACGAGCGATATTGAAAAGAAAATTACTTTTCTAAGAGGTACAGTAATTAAGCCTCAGGATTTAATTCGACTAAAAAACAATATACTTAAACTTTATGAAGAGGAAGGTCATTTCAATGCTGATTTGACTTTCAACTATTATTCATTTTTAAGTGCAGATACAACTAAGAAAGAAATCATAACCAGATGGCGAAATCAAAAAGACTTCTCTGATGAAATCGAACAGGTTTATGAAAAATCTGAAACGCAATACTCTGATCTAATTGGCAAAATAAAAGATAGAATTATTGTCCGTTTTCAAATTTCTGAAGGTGAAGTCGTAAAAGTCAGAGCAATAGATTTTGAAGGTAATGAAATTTTTCAAGATGATGATTTGAGAAGTGAAATGGACGAATTGAGTATTGCAAAATGGTGGAAGTTTTGGAGCAGTGGAAAATTTGACAGAGAAAAATTAAAAAAAGATAAAGAAGCGTTAATCAAATTTTACAGAAAAAACGGATATAAAGATGCTTCAATTGTTTCTGATTCCTTGATTTTCTTTAATAATAAAAAAGATGTGAGAATATTAATTACAGTTTATGAAGGCACTCAATACAAGATCAGAAATATCAAATGGATTGGAAATACAGTTTACCCCGATGAAGTATTGGCTGAGAGATTAGATTTTACGAAAGGAGATGTTTTTGATGTTGATCGTTTTGAGAAAAATTTAAGAGGAAATGAAAAACAGACTGATGTTTCTGCTTTGTATTTGGATAATGGTTATCTCACTTTTAATGTTCAGGTAAAAGAGACCAAAATTTTTCCAGATTCAATTGATGTTGAAATTAGAATGGAAGAAAGAAATCAGTTTACCATTGGAAGAGTTGACATTGAAGGAAATGATAAAACTAAAGATAAAGTAATTCGACGTGAACTCTTTACAGTCCCCGGAGACTATTTCAATCGTGCACTTCTTCTTAGAAGCATTCAAAATTTAGCTAACCTTCAATATTTCAGTGTAGAAAAATTATATGGACCTGAAGGAATTGGAACAAAACTCGCAAGTGATTCTACTGTTGATATATCAATAAGAGTTGAAGAAAAGTCAAGCGATTATTTGAATGCTTCTGTTGGATATAGTGGAGCTTTCGGTTTCAGTGGTGCTGTAGGAGTTACACTTACAAATTTCTCCATTTCCGAACCTTTCCAACTTGGTGGTGGACAAATTCTTAGTTTTAATTGGCAATTCGGTGTTGGTAGTTTGTATAGAACTTTTACTTTAGGTTTTACAGAACCCTGGTTATTTGATACTCCAACTTCAATAGGTGCAGAAGTTTTTGATACACGCCAGCAATATATTTATGATTTAAGACAAACTGGTGCAACAGTCAGATTGGGAAGAAGACTAAAATGGCCAGACGATTTCTTTTATGTTCAGGGAAGAGTAAAATATCAGTATAACAATGTTATTGAGGGGCAAGGTTTTTACGCAGAGGGATTAACCAATCAATACACTCTTGGAGCTTTGATTAGCAGAAAAAATATTGACAATCCGATCTTTCCATCGGTTGGATCTAATTTTCAGATTGATGGAGAAATTTCAGGTGGTCCATTCTTACCTGGTGATGTGGATTATCTTAAAATAGGAATAACAACCGAATGGTACAGAAGACTTTTTAATTCTAATCGGATAACTTTATATACAATGGCTGATTTTGGTTACATTGATGAAATAGTTAAAGGTACAAACATTCAACCTTTCGAATTTTATTATATGGGAGGTAATGGATTGATAATTGCCACAACTTCTTTGAGAGGGTATGACGATAGAACAGTAGGTCCAAGAAATGCCGATGGACGAGTTATTGGTGGAAGAGTGATGACAAAATTTGCAACTGAATTACGTTTAGCTGTTTCAATTGAACCAATTCCACTGTATGTATTGGCATTTGCCGAAGCAGGAAACGTATTTGAAAGTTTTGCTAAAACAGATATTTTTGACTTACGACGTTCAGTTGGTTTTGGAGCGAGACTTTTAATCAATCCTATTGGTTTGATTGGGTTTGATCTCGGTTATGGTTTTGATAGAAAAATTACAAGTGGTCAAGACCCTTCCTGGTTATTCCATTTTCAATTTGGCAAAGGTTTTTAATTCAAACATTAATTTATTAACAAGTAAAGAGGATAAAGTGAAAAAGTATTCTTTGATTTTCTTTCTGATTATCTTAGGCACAACATATCCTCAAACAAACTTAAAGATCGGATATGTTGATTCAGAAGTAATTCTTAGCCAGTTTTCTGAAGCTATAAAAGCCCAAGGTGATCTCGATGCTATCACAAATAAGTGGACAAGTCAATTAGATTCAATGACTCAAACTTATCAAGCTTCAATTCAAGATTATCAGAAAAAAGCTGAAACAATGCCAGATGATAAAAAATTGGAAGCTCAACAAAGAATTATTCGTATGGAACAGGAAATTCTTGAATTCAGAAGACAGAAATTTCAACAAGGAACCGGAGAAATTTTCAAGAAACAAGAGGAAGTTTTTGCCCCTGTAAAAAAGAAAATTTATGATGCAATTAGGAAGGTAGCTAAAGAAGAGAATATGTCATTTGTATTCGATAAAAGCGGAGATATTTTATTATTATATGCCGAGGAAGCTTTCGATATAACTTTTAAAGTTTTAGATACTTTAAAAAGAGGAAATAACTAAAATTCAGTTCTCCCAAAAATTTTAGTTGGGAGAACTTTCTTTTTTAAGTTAACTATTATTTGATAAAAAATAGGTTAAAAGATGAAAAAGTTTATTTTGTTTCTGGTTTTAATTTTCTCTTTTGTTGGTCTATCACAAACTAAAATCGGGTATATTGATTCCGATACAATTATGGATCAACTACCTGATGTTCAAGATATTAGACAGAGACTTGATGCATTGATTCAGGAATGGCAGGCAGAACTTAGTAATCTAGAAAGAGCGTGGAAAACTAAATACGATGATTATGAGAAAAGAAAACTGATTATGTCTGACCAAACTAGAATTGAAACTGAACAACAGCTTGTTCAACTTGAAAATAAGATTACCGAATTCAGAGATAAAAAATTTGGTGCAAACGGAGAACTGTTCCAAAAACAAGATGAACTAATGAAACCAGTTCAAAATAAAATTTTCAATGCAATCAAAGAAGTTGCACAGGAAGAAGATTTGGACTTTGTATTTGACAGAAGCGGTGATATAATGATCCTTTATGCGAAAGATAAATATGACATTTCCGCAAAGGTTCTCAGCAAATTAAAATTATAATTCATTCCAATAATGCAACTTACAGTAAAAGAAATCGCTGACTTCATCAATGGAAAGATTATTGGTGATGAGAATTTAGTCATCCATTCTGTTGCGAGAATTGATGAAGCTAAGCCGGGAGATGTTTCTTTTATCTATCTCCCAGCTTATGAAAAATTTCAGGCGACCACAAAAGCTTCTGCTATAATCGTAAAACACGATTTAGTCAAAACCAGAGATGATATTACTTATATAAAAGTTGATTATCCTGAAAAAGCATTTTTTTCGATAATCAGAAAATTTTTCACTCCAAAATTTGAATTAGAAGGAATTGATAAATCCGCTTTCATATCGCCAAATGCTTCTGTTGGTAACAATGTTGCAATTGGAAAAAATGTAGTCATTTCCGATGGATGTGTGATTGGAGACAATACTAAAATTTTTCATAACACTGTTTTACTGGAAAATGTAGAAATAGGCAATGATTGTTTAATTTTTCCAAACGTTTCGATAAGAGAAAATTGTAAAATCGGAAACAGAGTAATAATTCATTCAGGTACAGTAATAGGCAGTGACGGGTTCGGATACAATAAAAATGAATCTGGAGAGTATGTCAAAATTCCACAAATTGGAAATGTAATAATTGAAGATGATGTTGAAATTGGATCAAATGTCTCAATTGATAGAGCAGCGATGGGCTCTACTATTATAAAGAGAGGATGTAAATTAGATAATCTCATTCAGGTTGCACATAATGTTACTGTTGGTGAACATACAGCAATCTCTGCTCAGTCCGGAATTTCAGGGAGCACTAAGATTGGCAGATTTTGTATTCTCGCAGGGCAAGTTGGAATTGCTGATCACTTAGAAATTTGTGACAATGCAATCTTAATGGCACAATCTGGAGTATCAAAGAATATTACTAAACCGGGCTATTACTTAGGAAGTCCGGCAAAGGAGCATAAGACAGCTCTAAAACTCGAAGCTCACTTAAGAAACCTTCCTGATTATGTTGAAAATTTAAGAAAGTTGGAATCAGAATTAAAAAATCTTAAAGAAAATTTAGAGCATTCAAAAAATCAAACTTCTTAACCCACATTCATAATCTGATAAGTTCTAATTGAATTAATTATTTTTCATCGAGACTTAAAATAATTTTATGAATAAATTAAAAATTGTAGTTGATGAAAATATAGCTTCATCTGAATGCTTTGAATTTCTCGGAGAAGTTATAAAACTAAATGGAAGAGAAATATCTAATCAAAATTTGAGAGAATGTGATATTCTTATTGTTCGGTCGGTAACTAAAGTTGATCAACAGTTATTAAAAAACACTAAAGTTAGATTTGTCGGAACTGCAACCTCAGGAATTGAGCACGTTGATTTAAACTATCTTTTCGAGAATAAAATCCATTTCGCAGATGCAATTGGATGTAATGCATTCGCTGTTGCTGAATATGTTATTACAGCAATAACGAAATTACTTGCGGATTGGAACGATAATTTTACCAATCATACAATTGGAATTATTGGATTCGGAAATATCGGAACAAAAGTAGCCAGAATGTGTGAAGCATTAGGAATAAAAGTGCTTCTGAACGATCCACCTGTTCAAAGAATCAATAATTCATTCATCTCAGTTCCATTGAATGAGATTTTGAAATGTGATATAATCACTCTACACGTTCCTCTGACTTTTGAAGGAGAGGATAAAACTTTTAATCTTCTTGATGAGAATTTACACTTGCTTAAAGAAAACTCTATTCTTATAAATACTTCACGTGGTGGTGTAGTTAATGAAACTAAATTACTTCAAATACTTCGAGATAAAAAAGTAAGATTAGTTACTGATGTTTGGATGAACGAACCGAATGTTAATGATGACTTACTTATAAAATCAGTTATTTCAACTCCACACATAGCTGGTTATTCAATTGAAGGTAAAATCAACGGAACGAAAATGATTTTTGATAAACTAAATAAATTCTTAGGAACTGATTTTAGCTTCGATTTTTTCTCAAATCAAAATGAAAATGAAATACTCGAATTTCATAATAAATTAACTCCTGCTAACCTCCATCAGCTGTTAAAGAGAATTTATGATATTGAAAAAGATTCCATAGCTATGAAGGAAATGGTTAATAAGCAGTCTGATGAGAAAAATTTATATTTTGATAATTTGAGGAAAAATTATCCACATAGAAAAAGTTTTAATAAGTATTTAATTAGAACTTCTAATAAGAGTGTAAAATCTGTCTTAGAAAATTTAAGATTTAATGTAGAACTTATCTGAATTTTGATATCGAAAACTCAATCGGAATTTCCATCTGAACTTTTACTGGTTTGCCTTTCAAAATGCCGGGT
>CAKZLD010000233.1 GCA_937125135.1 uncultured Ignavibacterium sp. | reverse complement strand
AATATGCTTGAAAAATTTTTGACGGAAAATGAGTAATTTGTTCAAGATGATTTAATAATCAGATAACAAGAAATTAGTTTTTCTTTTATATTTTTTGAACAATCAATTAAAATAAAGAGGTAAAAATGAAAAAAGTGTTATCATTTATTGTTTTTCTAACTTTTGTTGTAAATGCTCAGACTTTGTGGTTAGAAGAAAACTTCAATTACGGTGGAACAGCTAATCCCGATATAACTACACTTGCACCAAGTTGGGTTAGGCACAGTGGAACTCAAGGACCACAATATACCCCGAATGGATTAACTTATTCCGGATATCCAGGTTCTGGAATAGGTGGAGCATTGTCATTCACTTATGGTTCGTCCGGTGTCAATGATGGAGATGTGCATAGAAGGTTCTCCGATTCTATTACGACTAATCAGGATATCTATATTTTTGCATTAGTCAGACTTGATTCTGCAAGAGCAACTGCAGATTATTTCTTACATCTTGGACCTGCTACTATTGGCACAACTTTCAGATTGAGAGTTTTTGCAAGAGCTTTTGGAACAGGCTGGGCAATCGGGCTTTCAAAATCAACTGAAACTAGAGCCGAAGATTCAGTGAATGTATTGAATTTCAATCAGACATACCTATTAGCGTTGAAATATTCATTCAACACTGCAGCAACTAATGATGATTTGGTTACTTTGTATGTTTACAGTTCAGGATTGCCATTAACAGAACCTGGAACTCCGATTGTAACTTTAGGTCCAGTTGGTGCTGGTACAACCGGTGATCCAGCCAATATTGGCTCTATTGCAATCAGACAAGGAACCAATACTCCATCCGGAAGAATTGATGGAATAAGAGTTGGAAACACTTGGGGAATTATTCCTGTTGAATTAACTTCATTTAACGCAACTGTCTCTGGTAATTCTGTCAGATTAAATTGGTCAACTGCTACAGAACTAAACAATTCGGGTTTCGATATTGAAAGAAAAACTCAAAACAGTGAATGGAAAAAAATTGGTTTCGTTAAAGGCGCAGGAACGACAACAGTAGTTCAAAACTATTCTTTCACTGATAAAGAACTAACTTCCGGTAAATATTCTTACAGATTAAAACAAATTGACTTCGATGGAAAATATGAATATTCAAAATCAATTGAAGTTGATGTAAATGTCGCTTACAATTTTGAATTAGCTCAGAATTATCCCAATCCGTTTAATCCAACAACTTCAATTAGTTTCTCTATTCCTCAGTCAGGAAATGTGAAACTTGCTGTTTATAATCTTCTTGGTCAGGAGGTTAAAACTTTAATCAACAGAAATATGGAAGCCGGTAGTTATTCAGTTGATTTTGATGCAGAAGGATTATTCAGCGGAGTTTATATATACAGACTCGAATCTAATGGAATGACTTTAACTAAAAAAATGACTTATTTGAA
>CAKZLD010000232.1 GCA_937125135.1 uncultured Ignavibacterium sp. | reverse complement strand
TAAATGAAAGACCAAAAGTTTTTCAGTCAGAGAATTCTGTTAAAATGATTCCATTAGAAAAATATGGAGTTAAGTTCATTTCAATTGGATTATTGATTGATGATAAAGCTCCAATAATCTGGCGAGGCCCGATGGCAAGCGGAGCAATCAAACAATTTATGTCTGATGTTGAGTGGGGTGAACTTGATTATCTTATTTTCGATTTACCGCCTGGAACTGGTGATATTCAGCTAACTCTTGTGCAAACTATTCCATTATCCGGAGCTGTGATTGTTACTACTCCGCAGGAAGTCTCTCTGATTGATGCTCGCAAAGCTCTTATGATGTTTAATCGTGTTAATGTTCCTGTTTTAGGGGTGGTTGAAAATATGAGTTATTTCATCGCACCTGATACCGGAAAAAGATATGATATATTCGGAAGTGGCGGCGGTGAAAAAATTTGTAAAGAATTATCTGTTGAATTGTTGGGTGGAATTCCAATTGACCCAAGAATCAGAGAAGGTGGAGATAATGGTATTCCAATCGTTTACGATATTCCCGATACAGACTATTCAAAGATAATGATGGAGATTGCTAGAAATCTTGTAAAACAAGTAAACTTAAGAAATTCTAAGCAATCCGAAAAGATTGAAATTATTTTTGACGAGAATTAGAATAAAATTTTTAATCCATATTTCATTATGTTAACAAGAGAAAATCTTGAAGCTTCTTTGCAAAAACTGAGACCTTTTCTACAAGAAGACGAAGGTGATATTGAGCTTGTTCAAATAGATGAAGATGGTATTGTTAAAGTAAGATTTCTTGGCTCCTGTAATGGATGTCCTCTCTCATCTATGACTTTGCGTGCAGGAATTGAAAGAGTTTTGATGAAAGATTTTCCTTCTATTAAAAGGATTGAGGCCGTGAATTAAAATGTCTGAATTTTTATATAGAAAATATTACAAACCTATTCTTCTGATAATTGCTCTTTCAGCTTTTCTGTATATTTCATATCAGATTATAACCATTTATTTACTTCTGGCTATTTCCATTCTTATTGCATTAATACTAAAACCATTTGTCTATTTACTTGAAAAACAAAAACTCTCAAGAACATTGTCATCTCTGATTGTTTTTATAAGTTTTTTATTGATTATTTATTTGTCTCTTTCATTTCTCATCCCGCAGTTGGTTTCCCAAATGAATCAGTTGGTAATTACTCTCAAAGACGTTTCATTAAATCAGGAAATAAGTCTGTTTGAAAAGAAAGTAATTAAGGTCTTACCAATTATTAAAGAAGGCGAAATAAGTTCCAGAGTGCAGAATTTCTTCAAAGACCAAATAATCTATTCTTTAAATCACTTGTACAATTATATAAATAGTTTAGTATCGTTGGTAGCATTTATTGTAATAGTTCCGTTTCTAACATTTTACATTTTAAAAGACAGTATTAAAATTAAAAGAGAACTTGTCCATATTTTCCCTAATAGATACTTTGAACCAGCTTATTGGATTATCAAAAGAGTCTCTGATAAACTAAGCAAATTTGTAACTGGCTGGATTTTCGATGCTACATTTGTGGGACTTACTATCGGACTCGGATTTTATTTCATTGGCATTGATTATTCTTTACCTTTAGGAGTTATTGCTGGACTCGGACACCTTATTCCTTATCTCGGTCCAGTAGTTGGTGGTGTTCCCGCAATAATTTTATCCGTCATACAAATAGGGAATTTCTCTCTCGTGCCTTTAATTATTTTGATTGTTGCAATAGTATATACTTTTGATAATGGCTTTGTCCAACCTTATATATTTTCAAAAAGTGTGGATATGCATCCACTTGTAATTATTCTTTTGATTGTTGCCGGCGGACAGTTGTTCGGCTTCTTCGGAATGCTGTTTGCAATTCCTGTTGCAACAGTAATTAAAACTACTCTTTCGGAAATTTATTTCGTTCTTAAGAATTTTAAGTTGGCGAAAACTTGAGGAGGAGTTGAAGGAAAGTTCAGGTTTAAGTTCAGGTTCAGGTTCAAGTTCAAGTTTAAGATTGAGTGTTATTTAAAATTAAAAGCGGGCTTAATGCCCGCTCCAATATCAATTCACA
>CAKZLD010000231.1 GCA_937125135.1 uncultured Ignavibacterium sp. | reverse complement strand
GTACACCCGGAAGGACTCGAACCTTCAACCTTCTGATCCGTAGTCAGATGCTCTATCCAATTAAGCTACGGGTGCAAGTAAAATTATTTTAGTAACCTATCCTGATCTCCTGCGAAGCAGGATAAACTCCGTCAGATGCTCTATCCATTTAAGCTACGAGTGCAAGTAAAATTATTTTAGTAACCTATCCTGATCTCCTGCAAAGCAGGATAAACTCCGTCAGATGCTCTATCCATTTAAGCTACGGGTGCAAATAAAATTATTTTAGTAACCTATCCTGATCTCCTGCGAAGCAGGATAAACTCCGTCAGATGCTCTATCCAACCTGTCTGCTGAAGGCAGATTAAGCTACGGGTGCAAAATCAATGAACAATTAAAAATTAGCAATGAATAATTTGCATTGCAAAAATAATGTATTTTCTTAAAGTATCAGAACACTAATCCGTTGTTCTTAAAGGTTTTTGTATTGAGATTTTGAATAAATCCATTTATAACCGAGTACTCAATCTTTCCGTTTCTCCTGATAACAAACGTTGCGTTGTTACCGATTTTGATCGAAAAATCAGGTTTCTTTTTATCGGTTATTAGATTAAATGGAATATCTGATACTTCTCCATTAGAATTTTTGAGAATAAAATTTGTGTAACCTTTTTTCAGCATTTCGAAAACATCAACTTTTTCCACTTCTTTCAAATTTGAAAACTCTTTTGAAAAAGTTTTACCAGAATCTAATCTGTAACCAGTTAAATCATAATCTTCAATTCCATAATAATTAGATAAATCTCCAATGTTTTCAATTTGCGATTTTAAAAAAACGCCACTTTTATCCTTTAGTAAAATTTCCTCAAAATTAATTGCTAAATCAAGCTTGTAATCAAAACCATTTTTCGAAATTGTTAAATTTCTCAAAACTAAGTCATATAACCTTTCTTCATTAAACGGAATTGAGTTATAAATGTTCTCATCAAAATTTTTATAGCTATCGTCAGCAATTTGCTTAAAGGCTGATAAAAGCAGAATGAAATTTAATTTTCTGATAAATTGTTTCTCCGGATCGTTTTTCCAACCGCCTGATTCAACTAAAATTGTGCTTGTACCTTTCTTCTGAAAATTATCTCCGAAAGCTCTTGGTTCATAATCATCAGAGTACTTTGAAATGTGTCCGGGAATAAACTTATTCAATAATTCATACAAACCTGATATAAGTTTCATCGAGTTTAATCTGACTGAATCAATATTTTTTTCATAATCAAAAGGCGGTGCAAGAAATGATATCGTTGCTTGCTTAAATGAATTTCCAACTGAAAATCTATGAGATTGGTCGTGCAAATTAAAACCGAAATCTGCTTTAATAGAATCAAAGACATTCATCAGCAGTCTTGCTTCAGGAGTTTCAAGTCTGTTTGCGTCTCTGTTTATATCTATCATCATTGAATTTCTTCTGGTGAAATTATCAGCTCCATCTGGATTCACCATAGGCATAAAATAGAGAGTAACATTTTGAAGAATAAATTTTCTTAAATCATAATAGTGAACTGTGTCTGCTAAGAAATTAAATATGTCGAACAGAGCTGCGGTTGCAGTAGGTTCATCGCCGTGCATCTGTGACCAGAGAAAAACTTTTTTCTTTCCAGAGCCAATCGACAAGAGAAATATCTCTTTGCCTTCAAAAGATTTTCCAACTTCTTCTATATGAAAAACATTTTTTCGTTTTAATGATTCGATGAGGCTTTTGATTTCTGAATGTTTGAAAAATCTGTCTTTAAGAGTTTTCTCTTTGAAAAATTCGTAATTGTAGTAAAGACTTTGTTCGAAGTTGAAGTTCTGTGACATTATTATTCCATTTATGAAAATAATTATTAGAATTGTTTTAATTTTGTGCATAATATAAAATGATTATTTAACTAACAAAAAAATAGTGCGATGGAAAATAAACTTAAAATCGGTGATAAACTACCAGAATTTAATCTAAAAAATATTGATGGAAATTTTTATTCAAGCAAAGAACTTTCGAAAAATAGCCAAGCATTGATTGTTATTTTTAGTTGCAACCATTGTCCTTATGTAAAAGCATATGAGGATAGAATAATTCAGATTCAAGATGATTACTTCGACAGGGGAGTAAGAATAATTGCAATCAACTCGAACGAAGATGAAAATTATCCTGAAGATTCATTTGATGAAATGATAAAGCGAAGCAAGGAGAAGAATTTCAACTTCCCATATCTGAGGGATGAAACTCAGGAAGTTGCGAAAGCTTTTGGAGCTACTCACACTCCTGAAATTTTTCTTTTCGACAATACTCAAAAACTTGTCTATCACGGAAAGATTGATGACAACTGGCAAAATCCTCACGAAGTTAAAACCCACTATCTCAGAACTGCAATTGAAGAATGTCTGGCTGGAAAAGAAATTCAGTTTCCTGAAACTTATTCAATTGGATGTACAATCAAGTGGAAGAAATAAAATTTTGTTGAGTGCAGTATGAAAATTTTTTTATGTCAACTCAATCCAATTGTTGGAGATTTAGAATATAATTCAAAAAAAATTCTTGATGGTTATAAAAAAGGAATCGAAGCAGGTGCAGACATTGTTGTTTTTCCTGAATTGTTTTCAATCGGTTATCCACCACAAGATTTAGTTGAGAAAAAAGAATTCAGAGAAACAGTAAAAAAGTACATTTATAAAATTGCCTCTCAAACAAATTCTGTTGGACTTCTCTTCGGTGCAATTACTGAAGATGATGATAATATCGGAACAGATATTCATAACTCTGCTATACTTTGTTTTGATGGAAAAGTACAATTTGTTCAGCATAAAACTCTCATTCCGAATTATGATGTTTTTGATGAGATGAGATATTTCGATTCTGCAAAAGAAGTCCGCGTATTCGAATTCAAAAATGAAAAACTAGGTATTTCAATTTGTGAGGATATCTGGAATGATGCAGATTATTGGTACAAAAGAAGATACACAAAAGATCCTGTAAATGATTTGATAAGGCAAGGCGCAACAATTTTGATTAACATCTCTGCAAGTCCTTATTCATACGGAAAGAGAACAAATCGAAAAGATATGCTTGGCTCGCTATGCAGAAACGATAATCTTCCTCTGATTTATTGTTGCTGTGTCGCAGGTCAGACGGAGCTTATTTTTGATGGAGGCAGTATGTGTTTCGATAGCAACGGTAAATTAGTAAAACTTGGAAAATCATTCAGCGAAGATTTCATAATTTTTGATACAAAAGAATCTTATGAAGAGATAAAAATTTGCGAATCATTTTTTGAAGAAGAAGTTTACAATGCACTTGTTTTTGGTTTAAGAGAATACTGCAATAAAGAAGGTTTCAACAAAGCAGTATTGGGACTCAGTGGTGGAATTGACTCCGCACTGGTTACTTGTATTGCTGTTGAAGCTTTAGGGAAAGATTATGTCAAAGTTCTTCTATTACCTTCAAAATACTCAAGTGAAGGTAGCCTGACTGATTCATTTAAACTTTGTGAAAATCTTGGAATAGAATATCTCGAAGTCCCGATTCAGGAAATAGTGGATTTATCTTTATCCCAGTTATCTGAAAATCAAGTAAATATCAATTCGATAACTGAAGAAAATATTCAAGCGAGAATACGTGGAAATCTTTTAATGGCTTATTCAAACTCTTATGGAAATCTTCTTCTCTCAACCGGGAACAAATCTGAATTAGCTGTCGGATACACAACTTTGTATGGTGATATGTGTGGAGGTTTATCTGTTATCGGAGATGTTTACAAAACAGACGTTTACAGATTAGCGACATATATTAACAGAGAAAGAGAAATAATTCCGAAAGAAATTATCAATAAACCTCCTTCAGCGGAATTAAAACCTGATCAGAAAGATCAGGATACTTTGCCTCCTTATGATATTTTGGATAGAATTTTAAGAATGTATCTTGAAGAAAACAAAGAGGAAATTGAGATTAGTGAGTTAATTGGTAATGCCGAATTAGTTAGAAAAGTTTTGAGAATGGTGGATAATAATGAATTCAAACGTAAACAAGCCCCACCTGTTTTGAGAGTTTCTCAAAAAGCATTTGGTTATGGTAGAAGATATCCAATCGTTCAGGGTTGGAGAAAATAATTCTGTTTAATTTATTTGGAACAAAATATCGTTTTTCTAATCAAACTATTAAATGTTTTTTTATTCTTAGTGAGGTAAAATTATATGCATAAAAAATTAACAAGTAAAATTCTGATTCTGTTTTTAATCTCAATTCAGATTTTTTCTCAGCAACCAAATGAAAATCTGATTAAGATAAAAAGTTACTCTTCATTAGATAAAGTTGTAATAGGATCTGAATTAATTGCTGCCATCGAAATTGAAATAGCAGAAAACTGGCATATAAATTCTGATGCTCCTAAAGATGAATTTTTAGTTCCAACAAAATTGGATTTTATTGGGACTGGTAAAATAGATTTCATAAAAATCGCTTACCCGCCTGCAAAAGAATATAAGTTCGATTTTTCGGATAGTCCTGTTTTGGTATGGGAAGGGAAGTTTTATATCCCTGTCAAGATTAAATTTTCTGAAAATATTCAACCGGGTGTAGCTCCATTAGTGATTAAACTTGAATATCAGGCTTGCAATAATAAGACTTGCTTAGCACCGAATTTCGTAGAGGACACACTTTTAATAGAATTTGCTGATAAACAAACTCCGATAAATCAAATCAATCAGGAAATATTTGAAAAATTGGATTTGAGTAAATTCAATACGGATGTTAAGACTGATGATGAATCATTACAAAACAAATTGGAAAAGAGTGGATTATTGCTCAGTCTGTTTTTAGTTTTCGTAGGTGGCTTGGCATTGAATCTTACTCCTTGTGTTTATCCGCTGATTCCAATTACTATTGGTTACTTTGGCGGTCAAAGTGAAGGAAAAACTTCGAGATTATTCTTGATGGGTTTACTTTTCGTTCTTGGAATGGCTGTGACTTATTCGGTTGTTGGAGTTGTTACCTCTTTGACCGGAGCAGTTTTCGGAGCATTGCTTCAGAATCCGATAGTAATTTTAATTATAGTTGCAATATTTATTGCATTGTCATTGAGCATGTTTGGAGTATATGAATTCAAACTGCCAGACTCATTGGTCGCAAAAGCAAGTTCAACAAAAACGGGTCTCTACGGTTCGTTTTTTATGGGTTTAACAATGGGCATTGTAGCTGCGCCTTGCATTGGTCCCTTTGTGCTTGGATTAGTAACTTATGTTGCGACAAAAGGTGATCCATTTTTCGGATTTCTGATGTTCTTCATTCTAGCTCTTGGATTAGGATTTCCATATCTTTTCTTAGCAATTTTTTCAGGAAAAATAAAATCACTACCCAGAGCCGGTTTATGGATGGAAGCAGTAAAACATATTTTCGGAATCATCTTACTCGGAATGGCTGTCTATTTTGCATTGCCTTTAATCCCTAAAAATATTTCTGGTTATATTTTGCCAATATTTGGTTTAATATCAGCTATTTATCTTTTATTTTTTGATAAAGCAGCAAATAGTGTAAAAGGATTCAGAATTTTCAAGACTGTATTTTCAATTCTTGTTATTTTAGTTTCGATTTATAGCTTGCTTCCTTCGGATAAACAATCGGTTGATTGGAAAGCCTATTCCGAAACAGAATTGGGCAAAGCTTCACAGATGAAAGGTGTCATAATAGATTTTTATGCTGATTGGTGTATTCCTTGCAAAGAACTTGATGCATTAACTTTCTCCGATCCGAATGTGATTAAATTATCAGAAAATTTCGTTAATCTCAAAGCTGATATGACTAAGTCTGTTTCTCCTGAGGTTGAATCTTTGAGAGAAAAGTATAATATTATAGGTGTTCCAACTGTATTAATTCTAAATTCTAAATTAGAAGAGATTCACAGAATAACTGGTTTTGTTAATGCAGTTGAATTTAGTAAGTATTTAACAGATGAGAGACTAAAATAATTAAATTGTTAATTCATCATTGAATTATTAGTTTTGAATAAGCAATAAATTAACTTAATAGTGAGAACTTATGGAACACGACAAAGAAAAAGAACTACTCGAACTTAAAGAAGTTACAATCAGATTTGCAGGCGATTCCGGAGACGGAATGCAATTAACAGGTACACAATTTAGTGATAACACAGCGTGGGTGGGAAACGACCTAAACACACTTCCGGATTATCCCGCTGAAATCAGAGCACCGGCTGGAACTATCTATGGAGTTAGCGGTTTTCAACTACATTTCAGTAGTGATGATATACATACACCTGGCGATCAACCCGATGTTTTAGTCGCGATGAATCCCGCAGCTTTGAAGAAAAATTTGCCTGAATTGAAACCTGGAGGTATTATAATTCTAAATATTGATGCCTTTGATTCAAAAAATTTAAGCCTTGCTAATTACACTTCAAATCCTGTTGAAGATGGCAGCTTAAAAGGTTATCAGGTTTTTCAGGTGCCAATCACTTCTATGACCTCAAGAGCTCTTGAAGGAATTAAATTAACTCCAAAAGAAGTTGCGAGGACAAAAAACTTTTTTGCTTTGGGACTGATGTATTGGTTGTTTAATCGTCCACTCGATACAACTCTAAATTGGATCAAACAAAAATTCGCAAAAAGACCTGAGTACATTGAAGCAAATGAAAAAGCACTCAAAGCCGGATTTGATTTCGGAGATAATACGGAAATTTTCACATCGAGATATGCTGTAAGTCCTGCTAAACTTCCTGCTGGAATTTACAGAAACATCTCCGGAAACGAAGCAACAGCACTTGGATTTTTGACCGCTTCGGTAAAAAGTGGATTACCTTTGTTTCTTGGTTCTTATCCAATTACTCCGGCTTCTGAAATTCTTCAGTATCTCAGCGAGTACAAACACTTCGGTGTTAAAACTTTTCAAGCAGAAGATGAAATAGCCGGAATAACAACTGCGATTGGTGCTGCATTTGCGGGAAATCTTGCAATCACCAGCACAAGCGGGCCGGGGCTTTCTCTGAAGTCAGAGGCAATTGGTTTGGCAGTTATGACTGAATTACCAATTGTAATTATTGATGTTCAAAGAGGGGGACCAAGTACAGGGCTTCCTACAAAAACAGAGCAAGCTGATTTACTTCAAGCTGCTTTTGGTAGGAACGGCGAATCCCCGGTTTGTGTAGTAGCTGCACGAACACCAAGTCATTGTTTTGATATGGCAATTGAAGCTTCAAGAATTGCATTGAAATACATGACTCCTGTGATTCTTCTTACAGATGGTTACATTGCTAATGGATCCGAACCGTGGAAATTACCAGATATGGAAAATCTGCCAGATTTGAAAGTTAATTTTGTTACTCAAAAAGAGGGATATTACCCTTACGTAAGAAATGAAAATCTTGCAAGACCTTGGGCAATTCCAGGAACTCCTAATCTCGAGCATCGAATTGGCGGTTTAGAAAAATCTAACATTTATGGTAATGTGAGTTATGATCCCGAAAATCATCACGAAATGGTAACCATAAGAAGACAAAAGATTGATAATATTAGAAATGATATTCCAGATTTGGAAATCGAAGGTGATATTAATGCGGAATTATTAGTTGTTGGTTGGGGCGGAACTTATGGCTCGATTAAAGAAGCTGTTACAAAAGCAAGAAATGACGGCTATAAAGTTGCTCAAATTCATTTCAGTTATATTTGTCCTTTCCCGAAGAATACTGGCGAAGTATTAAGTAAGTATAAAAAAATATTAGTGCCTGAAATAAATTTAGGTCAATTAGCTTATATGTTAAGAAGTGAATTTTTAATTGAAGTGATTCAATATAATTTAGTCAGAGGTTTGCCATTGAGAGTAAGTGGAATTTTGGATAAAATTTTAGAGATTGAAGGAGGTAACAATGGATAGTAACACAGTAGTAAAAGAGTTCAATTACACTTCAAAAGATTTTGCATCTGATCAGGATGTTAGATGGTGTCCCGGATGTGGCGATTATTCAATTCTTGCTCAAGTGCAAAGAAGTTTCCCTGAAATAATAAATAAACCGAAAGAAAACGTTGTTTGGGTTTCTGGTATCGGATGTTCAAGCAGATTTCCATATTATATGAACACTTATGGATTTCATGGAATTCACGGTCGTGCACCAGCAATTGCTTCCGGGGTAAAAATTGCAAATCCAGACCTTGATGTATGGGTAGCAACTGGTGATGGTGACTTATTGAGTATAGGAGGAAATCATTTTATTCATACTTGCAGAAAAAATGTTGATATTAAAATCATCTTATTCAATAATAGAATTTATGGCTTAACTAAAGGGCAATATTCACCTACATCTTTGAAGGGACAAGTAACTAAAACAACTCCCTATGGAAGCGTGGATTATCCATTCAATCCTCCTAAACTTGCTCTCGGGGCTGAAGCAACATTTATTGCAAGATCAATAGACAGACACGCAAAACATCTTCAGGAAATGATTAAGAGAGCTGGTTTGCACAAGGGAACAGCCTTTCTGGAAGTATTCCAAAACTGTAACATTTTCAATGACGGAGCATTTGACTTATTAACAGATAAAGAAACTAAAGATGATCACGTTATAGAATTAAAACATGGTGAACCTCTTGTTTTCGGAAAGAATAAGGATAAAGGGATTAGATTAGAAGGTTTTAATCCTGTAATAGTTGATTTAACCAATGGTCATTATTCTGTAAATGACTTATGGATTCACGATGAGTTCGATCCTTCACCTGCCCGCGCTTCAATTATTATGTCTTTCGATGAAATTGAAGGATTTCCTACACCTATTGGTATTTTCAGACAAATTTTCAAAGAAACTTGTGATGAAGCTATAACTCGTCAAATTAGTGAAGTTAAAAAGAAAAAAGGTGAAGGTGATTTGAAAAAAGTGCTTTATAGCGGTAACACCTGGGAAGTAAAATAAAAAATTCAAATTATTGCATTTGATGGATTGTCATACGATTGAAAGATTGTATGACAATTCTTTTTTTATACTGTAAACTAAATTTATGATAGACTTTAATCTTCTTGATGAAATAATAGCTCAAAATAATTCATTTATATTAACAACTCATGTTAATCCTGACGCAGATGCCATCGGTTCCGAAATAGCATTTTATAAAATTCTAAAACATTTTGGGAAAAAAGTAAGAATCGTAAATCACAGTTCGACTCCATATAATCTGACTTTTCTTGATTCGGACAATGTTATTGAAAAATTCGATTATGAAATGCATTCGGAGTTGTTCAAAAATGCTGATGTGATAGTTCTTATTGATTTAAATAATTTTTCAAGAACTGTCAGTATAAATGAATCGATCTCAAATTCGAATGCTAAGAAAATATGCATTGATCATCATCAATTACCTGATAATAAAGCTGATTTTTATTTCCTTGACACTGAATTTGCAGCAACCGGAGAAATAATTTTGGACTTCTTGATGACAAAACACAAACCTCTAATCACCAATGAAATCGCAATTCCACTTTATGCAGCAATAATGACAGATACAGGCTCTTTCAGATTTGAAAGAACTACACCAAAGTTGCATAGGGATGTAGCTTATTTGATTGAAAAAGGAGTAAATCCTGTCGAGATATATGATAAAATTTATGATCAAAGCAAATTCAGTAAGATTAAATTATTAGGAAGAACACTCAATACAATTCAGTTACTGCACAACGATAAACTTGCTTTTATGACAATAACACAAAATGATTTCATAGAAACTCAGGCAGAAGAAAGTGATACAGAAAATTTTGTCAATTTCAATCTTTCAATTGAAGGGGTTGTTCTTGGATTGTTATTCATCGAATTAAAGAATGGTTTCAAAGTCAGTTTTAGATCTAAAGGAAACGTAAGAGCAGATTTGTTGGCTAATCAATTTGGCGGAGGTGGTCATAAAAACGCAGCTGGGGCGAGATTTTATAATCAAGAAATGAATCAAGAAACTATTAACCAAATTTTAGAAAATTCAATTGCATATTTAAAGTCAATCGGAGAATAAAATGTTTGAACTCAACTTTCACTCTGGTAAGAAAAAAATTACTTATGGTAATTTATCTCTCGTAATCAGATTTCTAATTGATGATGACCAATCAAAAAAGAATTTATTGCATTTGGAAAAAATATATAATCTTAATCTGTCTGATTTGCAAAGGGAAAATTTTTTATCAAAAGAAAACAAACAAATAAGAATACCAACTAATTCGGGTAAACCTGACGAAATTATAATTCGTAAAGTAAAAATTGATGAAAAATTTGATGTTGATTTTTTCAGGAATTATTTCTCCGAAACAATTCAACAATTGCAAAATGAAAAACTAAATTCCATACACATTTTTGTCCCTAATTTTTTACAATTCAAAAAATATTTTAATGAAGAATTCTATCTGATTCAGACCTTTATTGAAGGTTTTTATCTTGGAAATTACTCGTTCGATAAATACAAATCAGACAAAAGCAGTCTTAGAAAACTGGAAATATTTTTGTATTCAGAAAACGAGGATTTAGTAAATAAAGTTATTCAAAGGACCCGAGCTTTAATGAATGCTGTATATTTCGCTCGAGATTTACAGAATGAACCTAGTAATGAATTAACTCCTGAAGTATTTGCTAAAGTGGTTAAGGCTGAAGCAATTAAAAGAGGAATTAAAGTAACTGTATTTGATGAAAAAGAAATTCAAAAAAGAAAAATGTACGGACTACTTTCAGTTGGGAAAGGGAGTGTAAATAAACCAAGATTTATTGTGCTTGAGTACAAACCAACCGTGAAAAAAAATAAAAAACAAAAGCTGTTAAAAATTGCATTAGTTGGGAAAGGTATGACTTTCGATTCTGGTGGAATATCATTAAAGCCATCAAAGTCAATGGGTGAAATGAAAAATGATATGGCTGGTGCATCTATAGTTGTAGCCAGCTTAATTTCAGCGGCAGATAATAAAATCCCTGTCCATCTTTTTGGTATAATTCCACTTGCTGAAAATATGCCTTCAGGTTCTGCATTTAAACCGGGAGATATAATAAAAACTGCCTCTGGTAAAACAATTGAAGTTGAAGATACTGATGCTGAAGGTAGAATAATTCTTTCAGATGCTCTTGACTATGCTTCAAAATTAAAACCAGATCAGATTATTGATTTTGCTACTCTTACTGGTTCTTGTGTTGTTGCTCTTGGCGAGTTTGTCGCTGGAATGTTCACCAATAGCGATGAGATTGCAGATAATTTATTTCAGAGTGGATTAAAAACTTATGAAAGAGTTTGGCGACTTCCTATTTGGGATGATTATTCAAAGTTAATTGATAGTGATATTGCTGATGTAAAAAATTTAGGTATAAGATGGGCAGGAGCAATAACTGCAGCCAAATTCTTAGAAAAATTTGTAGATAAAAAAATTAAATGGGCTCATCTTGATATTGCTGGTCCATCAATACATCATAATTTTCGTTCATATACAAACAAATATATGACTGCTTTTGGTGTCAGACTTGTTAATGACTATTTGAACAGAATAATTAAATGATTTTGAATTTGATTTTGAATTTATCTGTAATATTATTTCATCAAGTAAAAATAAAATTATTATATGGTTGGCAGACAAATTCAACATTATAAAATTATCTCCGAACTTGGTGAAGGCGGAATGGGGAAAGTTTATAAAGCCTTTGACACCAAACTGGAGCGATATGTAGCAATTAAGTTTTTGAATCCTCTTCTGCTGAAAGATTCTCTTTTTCTTGAAAGATTCAGAACTGAAGGTAAGAATCACGCAAAACTTTCTCATCCTAACATTGTAATGGTTTATGGATTTATCGAATACGGTGAACTAATCGGTTTGATAATAGAATACGTAGAAGGTATAACCATTGAAAATTTACTAACACGTTATCATCGTCTAAATCTTATTTATTCGCTTAAAATAATTCGTCAGGTTCTTATCGCTTTGGAATATGCTCATTCTAAAGGACTGATTCATCGTGACATAAAGCCTTCAAATATAATTATTGATCAGAATGGTATTGCAAAGCTGATGGATTTTGGTATCTCAAAGTCAGTTGAATCAAAAACTGATTTAACTCGATTTGGAAGAAATGTTGGTACCGTGCTTTATATGAGTCCTGAACAAATCAATAATCAGGAATCAACTGCTAAAACTGATTTGTATTCTTTGGCTGTTACACTATACGAAATGTTAGACGGAAGTCCGCCTTATTTTTATGATAACGAATATAAAATTTTTGATGCACATCTAAAGCAGATTCCGCAGAGATTATCTTCAAAGTATCCTGATATACCACCCGAGGTTGATGAATTGATCCTCTCTGCAATGAACAAATCCAATACAATTAATTTTTCAACAAGCACTGAATTCAGACGTGCTGTTGAAGAATTAATTTTTTCATTGCCAGTAAAAATTTCTCAGATAACGTCAACTACTGAGAATGTTCAAAATCAAAAGAAGAAAATTGGGAGAGGAATTTTAATTCCATTATTTCTTTCGCTCGCATTTTTTTCATTAGCTGGTTTGTCTTATCTTTTCGTAAAAAATTATCTGCCTGATAATAAAGAAAAACTCACTGAAAGAACTATCAATTTTAATTCATTAGAGTCTAATCCAAAAAGTGAATGGCAAAAACTAAATGTAATATCCGAGGGAAATCTAACTGATATTTTATTTCTTGATAATAAAATTTATTTAACAGATGATTCTGGTAATATTTTATATGGAGATGATACCTCCGGATTTGGATTTTCAGAGAAACTAATCTCAAGTGGAATAAATAGGATTCTTAATTATAAAGATAAGTTAATTTTATTCTCGAATAATGGAAAGATTTTGATAACAAATAAAGAACTTAAAGAAGTTAAAACTTTGGATATTTCAAATGAAAGTATTTTAAGCGCTGACATTTATGGAAACAAAGTATACTTTTGTGGTAGTAATGGTTTATTGGGTAATTTGAATTTGGATTTATTGAGTTTTAATCTGTTTGTTAATATACCTGAGACTGATTTTCTAGATATAAAATTTATTAATCATAATAAAATAATAGCAGTTGGAATTGATGGAGTAGTGATAATTTCTAATGATAATGGCTTAAACTGGTCTAAACAAAAACTTCAAACAAACTACTTAAAAAGAATTGCAATTCATCCGAACAAAGATTTAATTTATTTAACAGGTTCTTTAGGAACCATTTATTATTCTGAAGATAAGGGTAAAAGTTGGAATGAGTTTAATTTGAAAGTTAGCTCGCCAATAAACGATATTCTTTTCTTCGATTTACGAAATTTCTTCGCAGTAAATTCAACAGGTGATTTTATCTATACAAATGATGGCGGCTCAACTTGGAATATAAAGAAAACAGAACAATATCTACCTCTGAATAAAATTATAACTGATGGAAAGAATCTATACATAATCGGTAATAATGGATTGTTATTGAAAAAAAATATTTAGGTATTAAATGGATAAATTCGTAATAACAGGTGGAAAAAAATTAAATGGAAAAGTTGCAGTAAGTGGAGCTAAAAATGCATCATTAGCTTTAATGCCTGCTGCATTGCTTGCCAGAGGAAAATCAAGATTGTATAATACACCACGATTGAATGATGTTTTCACGATGATAAAATTGCTGTCTCAAATGGGGATAGAAAGTCGTTTTGAGGATGATCAATTAGAACTTAATACGGTTGATATCAAATATTATGAAGCTCCTTATGAACTTGTGAAAAAGATGAGAGCATCAATCTATGTTTTAGGACCGTTGCTTTCAAGATATGGATATGCTAAAGTTTCTCTTCCGGGTGGATGTGCCTGGGGACCCAGACCAATTAATTTACACTTAATGGCTCTTCAGAAAATGGGAGCACAAATTGAATTAGAGCAAGGTTACATAATTGCAAAGACAAAAAGACTTAATGGAGCTAAAATCAGTTTCGACATTCCATCTGTTGGAGCAACAGGGAATACTTTAATGGCTGCAACTTTAGCAAAGGGAACTACCGTAATCAACAATGCTGCTTGTGAACCTGAGATAACTAATCTTGCCAATTTCTTGATAAAAATGGGTGCTAAAATTTTCGGTGTAGGCACAACTATTTTGGAAATAGAAGGAGTGGATGAACTTAGCCCTTCGGAAATCAATACTATCTCTGATAGAATTGAAGCTGGTACTTTATTGATTGCTGCAGCGATTACCAAAGGACTTGTAGAATTAGTAGGTGCGAATGAATATCATTTATATTCAGTTCTATCGAAATTGGAAGAATCTGGAGTTAAAGTAATTATCAATAAAGATTCAATTCAAGTGGATGCTACTGATGCAGAAATAAAATCGGTTGATGTTTCAACTGCTGTTTTTCCTGGCTTTCCAACTGATATGCAAGCTCAATGGATTGCACTAATGTCGTTAGCAAATGGAACTGCGAACGTTACGGATACAATTTATTTCGATAGATTTAATCATGTTCCTGAACTTGTAAGATTGGGAGCAAACATTGTAGTCAATGATAATAGTGCTCGTGTAGTGGGTGTGAAAAAACTGATTGGTGCCAAAGTTATGTCAACTGATTTGAGAGCAAGTGCATCTTTAGTGCTTGCTGGTTTGGCTGCCGAAGGAATAACAGAAGTTTTACGTGTTTATCATTTAGATAGAGGTTATCAGAAGATTGAAGAAAAATTAAATTCTCTTGGTGCTGATATTCAAAGAGTTCAAAGCAGTGAGTATTAAAAAAGTTTTTATCTATAAGTTATTCATACTTCTTCTACTCTTTACTGCTCTGGTTAATTTTTATTTATTATCCCTGCCTTTATTCAAAGAGTTTAGTTATGAATTTGCAACTGTAAACGGGTTATTATTTTTTATCACTATTCCGATTTTAATTTTCTCCAATTATAAAAGGAATAGGGAAGCTGCTTCAAAATATTTTCAGATTATATTTTTACTAATCACACCTTTGATAGTTGTAATGTTAAATTACTTTTCTATCGAAATCTGTTCAATTATTGATGGATTAAATTTCTATTTAGTAATCGCTTTGGTTTCAGGAATAGTAGCTTATCTAATGGGTGAAATTATTTACATCATATCACCGAAAAGGACAAATTTATTACTGATAATTTCTTTAATTATTCTAATACTCATTCCTATACTTGAACTTTATTTATATCCACAGATTTACTTTTATTCTCCTTTGATTGGATTTTTCCCCGGTAGCATTTACGATGAAGATATTAACATTGATTACAAGCTGATTATTTATCGGTTACTTAATTTTTTATTTATCTATTCATTCTACATTTTATCTAAAAGAAGTTTGATTAAGAGTAAAACAATTTTGGCTTGCAGTATCGTTGTGGCTTTAGTTGTATCATTTTTTTTAAGTCCAATACTTGGTTTTTCAACTAATGAGAAAAGTTTAACGAATATTCTCCCAAATAAAATTGAAACTGATAAATTCATAATATATTTCGATAAGATTGACTCAGTTGAACAGAACATACTTTCACTTCATTTTCATTATTATTTTTCAGAACTTGAAAAGAGCGTTAAAACAACACCATCTAAAAAAGTGAAAGCTTTTGTATTCGAAAATTATGATGATAAGAGGAAATATTTTGGCTCTGGAAATGCAGATGTTGCGAAACCTTGGTTATATCAAATTTATCTAGACAAGTATAGCTGGAAATCAACTTTGAGGCACGAATTAGCTCACATATTTAGTGCAGAATTCGGGAGTTCATTTCTGAAGCTTGCCGGAGATCTAAATCCATTTTTAATTGAAGGATTTGCAACAGCTAATGATCCTTTTATTGATATTTTAAGTGTTGACAATCTAGCAGCAATTCATTACAAGAACTCAAATCAAAATATTATTTCAAGTTTAAATAGAAGTCTTAACTTTTTCGGATTCAATTCTACATTAAGTTATATCTATTCGGGCTCATTTTGTAAATTCTTAATTGAGTCTTATGGTATTGAAAAATTCAAACGCTACTACTCAGGTAATAATTTTGAAGAAGTTTATTCAAAAAATTTTCTTGAAGTTACTGAAGATTATTTAAATTTCCTTAAAAAAACTTCCACTGACTCAAGTTCAGGTAAATTTCATTATTATTTCGGTAGGAAAGCTTTGATTCAAAAAAATTGTCCAAGATATATTGAGAAACAAATCAAAAAAGGATGGTCTTACTTTGAAGAAGAAGATATTGTTGAAGCTAAAAAGATATTTCTTAATGTATTAAATCATTCAGATAATTATTCAGCACTGATTGGTTTAACTGAGTGTTTAGTAAAACAGGATTCACTTTCAAAAGCTATTTTGTTATTAAAACAAAACATTCAAAAATTTGAAAAGACTCCTTATGAATACCTTGCGAACTTTAAACTGGCAGATATCTACGCTCTTTCTGATGAGAATAATCAGGCAATTGAATTATATAAAAATTTGGAGCATCATAAACCAAATATGAATTTACAAACTCTGTCTAACTTAAGAATTGTTTTATTAAATGAAGGATTATTGAAAAAATATCTGCTAGCTGATGATTCAGTGAAGTTTAATATTCTTCTAAGATTAAATGAAAAAAATTACTGTTATCCATCTATTCCTATTCTATTAACTTTAACTAATAATTTGAGAATAGATAATGAGAAGTTTTTATCTATTTTTAACAAGCCATTTGTCAATTTTGATAATTATTCGTTTTATGCTTTCTTAAAATTGTCTCAATACTTGGTAGATAATTTTGATTTTACCAAAGCGAGGAAAGTGGCTGCGTTATCTAAAAGATTGAATTCAGATGAAATATATGCTGAATATCTTGATAATAATTACAAAATGATTGAATGGTTTTATTTTAATTCTAAAAAACTCTAATTATAAAACTGATGGATAATATTTATATCAGACAAAAATTAAATGAAATACCTTTTTTGAAAGTACTATCTCAATTAGCTAAGCATAACAATATAAAAATTTATCTTGTTGGAGGATTCGTTCGAGATTTAATTCTTAATTATCAAAGAAATGATATAGACATTTTAGTTATAGGAAACGGTCCTCAGTTTGCTCGAAAATCTGCAAAAGAATTGAAAGCAAAAAATTTAACAGTATTCAAAAATTTTGGTACTGCGCATTTTAAGTTCGGAAACTATGAAGTAGAATTTGTCGGAGCAAGAAAAGAATCTTACGAAAGAAACAGCAGAAACCCAATTGTTGAAGATGGAACCTTTGATGATGATATTAATCGAAGAGATTTTACAATCAATGCAATTGCAATTTCATTGAACGAGGATGATTATGGTTCAGTGATAGATAAGTTCAATGGCATTCAAGATATCAATGATAAGATAATCAGAACTCCGGTTGATCCTTTAATTACTTTTAATGATGATCCCCTCAGAATAATGCGAGCTTTCAGATTTGCCAGTCAATTAGAATTTGAAGTTCACGAGTCAGTAATGATAGCTGCTAATCAATTAAGAGAAAGATTGAAAATTATCTCTCAAGAGAGAATAACCGATGAGTTATTGAAAATAATTGAATCCAAAAAGCCTTCAATCGGTTTGAAGTTATTATACTACTCGGGAGTACTTGAAATTGTCTTTCCTGAATTACACAAGTTAGCTGGAGTTGAACAAAGGAAAGATTATCATCATAAAGATGTGTTTTTTCATACCTGCGAAGTAGTTGATAATATTGCCTCCAATACTGAAAATGTTTGGCTTCGGTTTGCTGCACTTGTACACGACATCGCCAAACCGAATACTAAAAAATTTGTAGAAGGAGCAGGCTGGACATTTCACGGTCATGAAGAAATTGGAGCGAGGATGGTAAAAGGCATATTCAAAAAATTGAAATTGCCTTTTCATAAAATTGAATATGTAGAAAAATTAGTCCGTTTGCACTTAAGACCAATAGCTCTTGCAAATGAAGAAGTAACTGACTCTGCAATAAGAAGACTAATTGTTCAAGCTGGCGATGCATTAGATGATTTAATTACATTGTGTAGAGCTGATATTACCAGCAAAAACATTCAGAGAGTTGAAAGATATCTTGAGAATTATAACTTGGTTATGCAAAAGGTAAAAGAAGTAGAAGAAAAGGACAAGTTAAGAGCTTTTCAGTCTCCTGTTCGAGGCGATGAAATTATGCAAGTATGTAATATTCCTCCCGGACGTAAAGTTGGGTTAATCAAAACAGAAATCGAAGAAGCTATTCTTGACGGAGTCATTCCAAATACATATGAAGCTGCTTATGATTATCTATTGAAAATCAAAGATAAGTATTTGAACTCAGAACAGTAAACTAAGGTTTAAATAATCAAAATTATCTAGCCAATTATTTATTTATTTTGCCGTTCATAAATAATCAGGCGGTGTGACTGCTAATTTCAATATTTTAACACATGAATATTATAACTTTTTCATTGGAGATTAAATGAAAATAATACTATTAACTTTTTTATTTCTGTGCACAAGTTTTTCAACATTAAAATCACAAACAAAAATTACTCTTAGTGAAGCTTTATCAATAGCATTGAAAAACAATACCATCTTAAATCAGGCGGGGAATAATATTTTAACACAGGAGTCGTCTTTAAAATCTGCTTACGGTAATTTAATACCTTCTCTGAGTGCTCAAGGTTCGTGGGGTTGGGAAAGAAATGAACAAGCTGGTTCAACAAGATTTTTTAATGGTATTCCTTTTATTATTCCTCCAACGACCACAGAGTCCAGAAGTTTTTACGCAGGAATAAATTCAGACGTGATTCTTTTTGATGGATTGGCGAATATTGAAAACATTAGTCTGAGTAGGAATAATCTGAACTCCGCAAAACTTTATCTTGAGTTCTTAAAACAGCAAATAGCACTTAATACAATGGTAAAATACTATTTAGTAATGACTCAGAAAGAATTGCTTAAAGTTCGTGAAGAGAATTTGAAAAAACAGAAAATTAACTATCAGTTAATTGAAGAAAGAAAACGCTTAGGAGCTGCTACGATGGCTGATTTGTATCAACAACAAGTCGAATTAGGAAATGCTGAACTACAACTTATAAATCAATCCCTTGAAGTAGAAAAAGCACAAAATGATTTAATTATTTTTCTTGGTCTTGACATAACCGGAAATTATGAAATTGAGGACAACTCAATTAAAAATACTAATTTGAAATCTTTGGAATCACTCGAAGAAGAATTCAGTAATCTGCAAGCCAGAATTAGTGATGCATATAACAATAGATTGGATTATAAAAGTAAGTTGTATGAATTAAAATCAAGTCTAAACTCTGTAAACATTGCAGGAGCTGGACATTTCCCAACATTAATTGGCTCAATGGGATTTTCAACATTTTCGAATAACATTAATGATTTATTTGATTCGAAATCTTACTCTGTCGGATTGAGATTGAATATTCCGATATTTTCTAATTTTAATGTTAGCAACCGTGTTCAAATTGCTGAAGTTCAAGCTATGAACAAACAATTAGAAGTTAATGAATTAGAGAGAAAAATTAAACAGGAGATAACTCAGACATATAATTCGTTTGTAGCTGCTCAGAAGTCACTTACAGTATCTCAAAAGAATGTTAAAGCAGCAGAAGAAAGATTAAGGATTGAACAAGAAAAATATAACATCGGTTCAGGTCGTCTGTTAGATTTACAAATTGCAAATACAGCTTTTGTAGTTGCTCAAACAGATTTCGTCAATTCACAATATAATTATTTAATAGCCAGCAATCAGATAAAATTTTATCTCGGTATTCTGGATATATCAAAATATGATTCTAAAGGAGAATAATTATGCCTAATAATGGTAAAAAGAAATCGAAGAAAAAATTAATAATTTTTGGCGGTTTAAGTCTTTTAGTTCTTACTCTTATTATAATTGCTCTTACATCAGCAAGTAAAGAAGAAATAATCTCTGTAACAACAGAAAAAGTTGAAAAGAGAAATATTACACAAAAGGTTACCGCTACTGGTAAAATTCAACCTGAATTTAAAGTTGTCATCACTCCTGAAGTTACCGGCGAGATAGTCGAATTACCTGTAAAGGAAGGTGATAGAGTAAAAAAAGGTCAGCTGCTCATAAGGATAAAAGGAGATCAATACGAAGCACAAAAAGAAAGACTGGAAGCAAATCTTCAATCAGCAAATGCTAATCTTAAAATCAGGGATGCTGAATTAAAAAGAATTGAATCTGAATATAAAAGAATTAAAGAATTACACGAGAAAAAATTGGTTAGTGATGCTGAACTTGAATCAATGCAAACAAATTATTTAACTGCGAAAGCTTCTTATGAATCAGCTGTTGCAATGATAACTCAAAGTGAGGCACAATTAAGAGAAGTTCTAGAAATACTATACAAAACAACCATCTACTCTCCACTTGACGGAGTTATTACAAATCTGAAAGTTGAAGTTGGCGAAAGAGTTTTAGGAAGTAATTTCACTCAAGGAACAGAACTAATGACAGTGTCTGACTTAAACAATATTGAAGCAGTAGTTGAAGTAGATGAAAACGATGTCGTTCTCGTTTCGCTTGGCGACACTGCTGAAGTAAAAGTTGATGCCATTCGTGATAAAACCATTAAAGGTATTGTAACACAAATCGGAAATAGTGCAATAACAAAAGGTTTCGGTACTCAGGAAGAAGTTGTAAATTTTGAAGTAAGAATAAAACTAATCGAATTAGACGACAGACTAAGACCAGGAATGTCTTGTAACACTGATATCTCGACAGAAACAGTAGAAAATGTATTAAGTGTTCCGATACAAAGTGTAACAGCAAGAACAGATGTAAAAGAGAAAGATTTGGAAGAAGGAGCAATATCAAAAACGTCAAATTCAAAGGTTGAACCTGATGAAATAGTTTTTGTCGTTGAAAATTCCACAGTTAAAACTGTTAAGGTAAAAACAGGAATCAGTGATGACAATTACTTAGAAATTAAATCCGGACTAAAAGGAGGAGAAGAAGTAGTAACAGGGAGCTACAGAGCCATTTCTAATGAATTAAAAGATGGCTCTAAAATAAGAAGAGAAGAGAAGAGAAAAACTCCTTCAAAATAATCTTGGATAATAAATGAATATTATTAGAATAGAACATATTGCAAAAATTTACAAAGTGGGTACAGAAGAAGTTCACGCGTTACGAGATGTTTCATTAAACATTGATAAAAATGAATATGTCGCTATAATGGGTCCTTCAGGTTCAGGAAAATCAACTTTGATGAATATGCTTGGTTGTCTTGACACACCCACTTCAGGATTATATCAGTTCAAAGGAGTGAGCGTTAGCGAAATGACAGACAATCAACTGGCAAACATAAGAAACCAGGAAATTGGATTTGTATTTCAGACATTTAATCTTCTTGCAAGATATGATGCAATACATAATGTTGAATTACCATTGGTTTATGCAGGAGTTTCAAAGAATGAGAGAAGAGAAAGAGCTAAACGTGCCTTAATAGATGTTGGTCTTGGTGATAGAATGGCTCATAAACCAAATGAACTATCAGGTGGTCAAAGACAAAGAGTTGCTATTGCAAGAGCTCTTGTTACTAATCCTTCAATCATTCTTGCCGATGAACCTACAGGAAATCTGGATTCAAAAACCGGTGAAGAAATTATGGCACTCTTCCACGAAATTCATCAGAAAGGTAACACCATTATTCTTGTTACTCACGAAGAATACATAGCCGAACACGCTGCAAGAATAATAAGATTAAAAGATGGACTTGTTGAAAAAGACGAAGTTGTTAAAAAAAGATTTGTCCCTGAAATAAAAGAAAATCATTCAGAATGAGAATATTACTTTTTGAGTTAAAGGAAGGATTGAGCATTGCTTTAAGAGCAATTTTATCGAATAAAATTCGTTCTTTATTGACAATGTTGGGAATTTTTATCGGTGTTGCAGTTGTAATCACTATGTCAACGGCAATAAAAGGAATTGATAATTCTTTTCAATCCGGAATAAGTTCATTGGGGACAGATGTTTTGTATGTTGACAAGTGGGCATGGTTTACGAATGAAGAATGGTGGAAAATAAGAAACAGAAAAAATATTACGATGGAGGAATACACACGATTTAAAGATTTAGTAAAACTTCCTGTTGCTGTCGCTCCGGTAACAAATACTGTTCAAACAGTTAAATTTAATGAAAGAAGAGTTGATAATGTTTTTGTAAATGGTTCTAATGCAGATTATGTAAAAACGACAAATTTTACTTTTGCTGAAGGGCGATTTTATTCCGAAATTGAAAGTAATGCTGCAAGACAAGTAGCAGTAATCGGAAGCGAAATAGCAAAAAAACTATTTCCTAATATTAGTCCCTTAGATAGAACAATAAAAATTGGTGGCTTCAATTATAAAATTGTTGGAGTATTGGCAGAGCAAGGTAGTTTTATACTTGGTCCTTGGAATCCGGATAATCAGGTTTATGTTCCGATAGAAACAATATTCAAAAATTTTTTCAATCGCTCTTTCAGGACAATCACAATAAATGTCAGAGCGAATGGTCCAGCAATGGTTGAGGAAACAAAAGCCGAAATTGAAGGTGTTATGAGGAATGTGCGTGGTTTAACTTATAATCAGGAAAATGACTTTTCGATTAATCAACAGGAAGGTTTACAACAAAGTTATAAATCAGTTGTTGGTGTAATACAGATTGCAGGTCTTTTCATAACCGGATTATCTCTTTTTGTTGGAGCGATTGGAATTATGAATATAATGTTCGTTTCAGTAAAAGAAAGAACAAAAGAAATCGGTTTGAGAAAAGCAATCGGAGCAAAGAGAAGAACAATTCTTTCGCAGTTTCTTTTAGAATCTTCAGTAATATGTCTTGTTGGAGGAATAGCTGGCTTAATTGCTGCTATTATAATTAGTCTTTTAATAAATCAATTTATTCCGACTTCAATTCAGATTGATTCTGTTTTTATCGGAATAGGTGTTTCACTTATTACAGGTGTGATTTCAGGTTTTGCACCTGCTTATACTGCTGCAAAAATGGATGCAGTAGAAGCTTTACGTTATGAATAAAAATATTTTTTAAAATGAAAATTTCTCAAATTCTTTTTCAATCATTACAATCTATTAAAAATAATAGACTAAGAACAGGATTAACAATTCTTGGAGTTGTTGTTGGAATATTTTCTATTATCGTCATAATGACAATCATAACAATGCTCCAATTGAGTATTGAAGAAGGTTTGTCACAATTAAATAAAAATACTTTTCAAATTCAAAAGAATGACCCGACAATCGGTGGTGGCCCAAGATTCAGAGATACCAGACCTGATATTACAATAGAAGATATGTATAGACTAAAAGATATGTTGGCTAATGCTAAATATGTTGCAGCAGAGCAGTGGCAATTTGGAAAAGTTGTTAAATATGGCAACAGAGAAACTAATCCGAATATTCAAATTGCAGGAATCACAGTTGAAGCTCTAAAAACTAATAACTGGAATATTGATTTGGGTAGAGAATTACGAGAATTTGATGTTCAGTATTCTGCTAATGTTTGTATTCTCGGAAAAGATGTTGTTGAAAAGCTCTTCCCAAATATTAATCCTATCGGTCAATATGTACGAGTTGATAAAAAAAGTTTAATGGTCATTGGAATTCTGGAAGAGCAACCATCTCTATTTGGACAAAGTCGTGATAACGTTGTTCTTATGCCAATAAGTACGTGGCAAGCCTTGTTTGGAAAATATGGAAGGTCAGTTAATATAACTGTTATGTCCTATGGTAAAGAAGATTATAATCAATTGATAGATGCCTCAATCGGTTATATGAGAATTATCAGAAAACTTTCACCGTCCGAAGCAAATAATTTTTACATCTACAGTAATGAATCTCTTATCGGTCAGGTAAATGATATCACGGAACCAATTAAACTTGGTTCTTTAGCTGTTTCACTCATAGCTTTGATAGCTGCTGGTGTAGGGATTATGAATATTATGTTGGTTTCAGTTACGGAAAGAACCAAAGAAATCGGTATAAGAAAATCTTTAGGTGCAAGAAAAAATTGGATACTACTTCAATTTTTATTCGAAGCGGTTCTCTTGTGTCTTTTTGGTGGCATCGTGGGAATTTTATTAGGTGTTGGAATAGGCAACTTCGCAGGAAGTTTTTTAAATGCTCAGACAGCAGTTCCAGTTGATTGGGTAATAATTGGCATTTCGCTTTGTGTAATTGTTGGTGTGGTCTTCGGAACTTATCCGGCTTATAAAGCAGCGAATTTAGACCCGATTGAAGCTTTAAGATATGAATGATTGAACTATTAAAGAATTATAAATTTATATCAATTTGAAAATTTATTCTGTTATCTACATTCCCGACTATTCTATTATTTCCTGAGCTTAAAAACCTTTCATTTGGTTTATAAGTTTCAGCATACTTAAATGATAACGCAACATTTTTAACAACTTTATACTTCACTAAAATATAATACCTAATTCCTTCGCCATACATTGCTAAATTTGAAAATAAACCGGTTAAATCATTTTCAAATTCATAAACTGCACTGCTGAATGAGTCAGTATCAAAGAGAATAACTCTTCCGTAAATAGTCATATCTTTAATTGGCGATATTCTTAAATCTTCATAAATCAGAAAACCCTTTTCGAATAAATTAATTTTATCAATTCGATGAGTATTGTATTCCAATCTTGTTCTTAGCTTTAAATTTTTCAAAACGAAATAATCAAATTCAACACGATACGAATTTCTTATCCTTTCAGTTAAACTTTTAAGATTATTAATTGACTCAGTAACTTCTTTATTCTCTGACTTAAATCTTAAATGTAATTCTAAGTCTCGATTGATTTTTTTTCTATAACTTAAATAGAATTCGTTGCCAATTGATGGTATTGGATTCTCATAAGTAGAATATGGAAACTTGAATTTGTCGAAATAAATATTAAAGAAACCGAAATCTGAGTTATATTTTATACCATTATAAACTCCAATCTCGTTTTGCGTTTTTCCAGATTGCTCGCCAAAACCAAAAGCGTGGAGATTAGAAAAATTTTTTGGATAATATCTAATACTTGAAGCTATTTGTAGTTTGGAAAAAGGAGATATTATAAGTCCACCGTAAAAAGTAGTAGAGTTTTTATCATTAGCTATTTCGCCAAAAACATTTATTGACCCAAACCGATTATCAAAATCGAAAGAATAAAAAGAGAACTTATTACCTGATAAATCAAAAACTGAATTTTTCTGAAAAGGATTTGAAAACTGCGAGTTATAAAATGTTACACCGAACTTATTTGAAGGATTCAAAAAATATTCTAATCTTGAACCAATTACCGTTTCTGAAGCACTGTTTTTTCTGGAAATTTCACTTAGTGTTGCGTGAAATCCAGTCAAAGGTAAAGATTTTATTTCTCTCGTTAATGAATCAATGTTTGCATCAATTTTTTTTGAAGAGTAAAAGAATAATATGTTAAAATCATACACATTGATATTAACTGCTGTACCTCTAAAAAATCCATATTCGGATGCACCAGTATGGGCTCTTAAATTTCTTGAATTTCTTTTCACAGGCAGAGTAGCATCAGAGCCTTTTGAAAAACTGTATGTACTCCATAATAACATTCCCTGAGCAAATTCAAGATTATAATCACCAAGAATTAGTTGTTTTAATATTCCATAATTTCTAAAGGAAAAATGAAAAGAATAATAGTCACTAAAGCTTTTTTCACCGGCATCTTTTTCAGTGATTACTCCAGCCTGAATGTTTGATGAATGTTTAATCAAGATTCGATTATATGATTTCAGTTTTGAACCGACATAATTTCCTCTTATGAAACCGTCTCTGGTTTGTAAGTCAGAACCTAATCTACTTCTTATCTGAACATTAATTTTTCTGATATTATTGAAGAACCAACTGTCTTTTTCTTCTTCATATCTAAATGGAAAATCAACAAAATCTAATTTTTCTACTCTAAAGAAAGGCAGGATTTTATCTATTAGTTCTGCATTTAATCCCGGAATAGAATATAGCTCATTCACACTGAAAAATTTCCCAAATTTATTTCTATGAGATAAAATGACAGAAGCAGAATTGAAATCTAAAAATGGTATTGAAACAAGTTCATTTATCCCTGCAGAGTTTAATTCAATTGGGTTTAATAATAGATCTTCAAATGTATTAAGAGCATCAGATTCAGTCTCTTCAGTAAATGATTCTTCAAAATACTCGTCAAGATTTATCTCACCATCAATAATAATAGAATCCTGAACCTGTGCAGATAATTTCAATTGAATTATGAGCAAAACAAAAATTGAAAAGATACCTCTCAATCAGATTCTCCAAGATAATCTCTTATTGCTGTTTTTCTTGATTGAAAAGAACCAAAGTTTATAATAAGTCCAAACTGATGAGTCAAACCCAAATCATTATGAGATAATATAGCATAGTCCAAATTAAACATTGAGTAATTAATGCCAATACCAGCTGAATAGTTGGCAGGATTATCAGAAAATCCAGTGCGAACAGAAAGATTATCAATTATGTCATAATCAATCCCAAACTGAAATGAAGGCTTATATCTTATATCTTTTTCCAAAGAAATGTTCAATGTCAATTCATTTAGAATATCGTAACTCAAACCTGAGATGATGACAGTGGGGATTTGTTCTTTCTCACTTGAAAAACTCGTCCGATTAATATTATCAATGAAAAACCCAAATCTAAGGTCTTTCATTAAATAGAATAATGCTCCAAGATTTAAGTAAAAAACAAAATCATTCCCATAATTTTTGATATTAACTGAATGTGCATTTATTGATAATCCATAAAAAAACTTATTTCGAAATTTATTTGAATAACCTAAAAGAAATCTGGATTCTCTATAGAGTTCAAAACCATAAGTCATCGCTCCAAAAGAAAATGCTCCTAGATCAGTTGGTTCTATATAAGCTAAATAACCGTTTGCTAATTCGGTTAATCCGAAAGGGGCAGGTGAATAATAAATTCCTATTTCTCTCCAGTTGAGTTGAGCTAATCCTGATATATTATTAAACACAGAAAAAACATCATTACTTAAAGCAACATCAGAATTACTCAACGAAATTTGTTTTGCTCCGGGATTAATTTGAGCAAAAACAGAAAAGTTTATGAGTATAAAAATTGTAAATAAAATCTTCATTGAGTATTTAATAAATTGTTCAATAATTTCTAATTCTATATTTTAAACTATAAAAATTTGGTTCAAATATGAATAAAATTACTTTAATTATTTTTATAATAATTTCTCTATTAGAACTTAATGCACAGGAATTAAATTGCAGGGTTACTGTAAATTATGAGGGACTTCAAATAAGAAACCGAGAATTGTTAGCTGATTTTGCTTCGGTTATTGAAAATTATATAAACTCAACTCAATTTAACAATGAACCTTGGGAAGGTGAAAAAATTAATTGTAGCTTGAATATTTTTTTCACGGGTGCATCCAGCGACATAGATTACACTGCTCAGGTAGTTATTGTAAGTACGAGGCCGGTATTTAAAAGTGACAGACAATCACCGATGCTCACTATAAATGATCCAAACTGGAGTTTCAAATATGAACGAGGTCAAGCTCTTTACTCTAATCAAGCTATTTATGATCCGATAACAAGTTTCTTGGATTTTTATGCTAACTTAATTATTGGTTGGGATTGGGATACATGGAGTGAGTTTGGCGGAAATACAAATTATCAGAAAGCTTTTACAATTGCTAATCTTGGAATAAATAGTAATTTCAGGAAAGGGTGGGAAAGATCGAGTGATGCATATAATAGAACACGATTGTTAGATGATTTGTTAAATGAAAAATTCAGACCATTTAGAGAAGCTTTTTATGAATATCATTATGGAATTGATTATTATCAAGTTGATAAAACTCAGGCACAAAATCATATCGTTAATCTTATAAAAGTATTATTTGAAATGCGTGCAAAAGTGGATATAAATAGTGTGCTGATTCGAACCTTCTTTGATGCGAAATACGGTGAGATAGTAGATTTACTTAGAGATTATCCAGATAAAAGTATTGTTGATAAATTAAAAAGTATTGACCCTTCACACATTTCAAAATACAATGAGTTAATCAAATAAAAGTGAATTAGAATTTCATTTCCCAGATTCTATACTTTTTATAAATCTCTGCATTAAGAGCTTCTGCTCCACGATTCATCATTTCATTATCTTCAAGAATCCAACTTGCTTCACCGAGATTTATTCCGATTTTATTTGCACGCTTTACTATTTCCCAATAAAAAACTGCGTCTAATCCTTTACGCTGAAATTCAGGAATAATCCCAAGTGTAATAATTCTTGCCCATGTAATATTTTTTCTTTTAGTCCATAGTTTGAAAAAATTGAAAGGAAATAATCTTCCATTCATTTCCTTGAAAATTTGATTGTAATCGGGCATAGTAAGAGCGAATCCAACAAGTTGATTATTTATTTCACCAAACAGTACTAATGAAGGTTCAACCAAAGGCTTTAAGTCCTTTGCCATGTGGTCAATCTCTTCATCTGTCATAGGAACAAAACCCCAATTTGGAGCCCATGCTTTATTGTAAATGTATTTGACTTTTTCTAATTCATTCTTGAAGTCTTTGAGGTTCAATGATGTAATTTTTATCCCTGATCTTTTAACAGCTATTTCTGCAACACGACGAACTTTATCAGAATTAAAAACATTTTCTGAAGTGAGTTTGTAGGCATAGAGATCTTTTGCTTTTATGAGTCCATAATTTTCGCACAAACTGATATAATATTCTGGATTGTAATTCATTAATAATCTCGGAGGATCATCGAAACCAGAAATCAGCATTCCATATTCATCATTACTTGAGGGATTAGCCGGACCTCTCATCGTATCAAAACCTTTTTTGTGAAGCCAGTTTTTTACTGTATCAAAAAGTGAATTCGCTACAGCTTGGTCGTTTATTGATTCAAAAAATCCGAAGAAACCAACTTTGTCTTTATGATATTTATTATGTAAATCATTTCTTATAGCGGCAATTCTACCAACTACTTCACCACTCTTATATGCTAAGAAAAACTCAGCATCGCCATGTTGAAAAAAAGGATTAGTTTTTTTGTTTAGAAGTTTTTTCCTATCCATAATCAAGGGTGGAACCCAGTGAGGATAATCCTTATAGATTTTCCAAGGGAATTTAATGAATTTCATTAAATCCTTTTTCGATTTAACAGGAAGAACTTCAATATTATTCATAAAACCTCAATGAATTAGATAAGCCCGAGTTTTTTACCAGCATCATTAAAAACATTAAGAATACTATCAAGATGTTCTTTTTCGTGAGTAGCCATATAACTCGTTCTTATCATTTGTCTTCCTTCCGGAACACCTGGAGAAATAAACACATTGACGAATACACCATTATCATATAAAATTCTCCACATCTTAAAGGCCAATTCATCATTTCCAACAATTACAGGAACTATACCAGTTCTACCGTCAATGACTTTAAAGCCCATAGACTTTAGATTAGTTCTCATATAATTGGCATTAGATATTAATTTATCAACAAGTTCAGGATGAGCCTCTAAAATATCTAATGCAGCAAGAGCAGCAGCAACAGATGCTGGTGTAGGTGAAGCACTGAATATTAATGCTGGAGAAAAATGCTTCAAGTAGTTAATTACTCTTTCTGCACCTGCAACAAAACCACCAAGTGACGCAAAAGTTTTGCTAAATGTGCCCATTGTTAAATCAATTTCATTTTCAAGATTAAATTCACTTGCAGTTCCTCTTCCGCCTTTACCGATAACTCCAACGGCATGCGCATCATCAATTAGTGT
>CAKZLD010000230.1 GCA_937125135.1 uncultured Ignavibacterium sp. | reverse complement strand
AGTGGGCTGCCCGCATTGTAATCCGAACTTGATCGAGCAGTTTTGGTTTGGCTTGTGGACTTCGTGAATTGCCATTTTTTAGGGAAAGTTTTTTTGTTTATTTCAAACAAGTACTACTTCCTCAAATTTTTCTACTCAAGCATAAATCAATAGTATTATTAAGTCAAGAGAAACTTTAAAAATAAACCTCACACTTTGCTCTTAGCTCTCCGCACTTAGCCCTTCGCAAAATTGTATATGAAGGATTCCATTTTTATTTTGGCAAATAAATAATAAAAATTCAAGAGAGTTTATGATTCACAAACAAAGAACTATTGAAAAACAAGTTTCATTAAGTGGTATCGGCTTACATACCGGCACAGAATGTACAATGACTTTCAAACCTGCACCAGAAAATTCAGGAATAAAATTCGTTCGCGTTGATCTTGGCGGCAATCCTGTTATTCCTGCTCTTGTTGATTACGTTGTAGATATATCACGTGGCACAACACTCGGAATAGGGGATGTCAAGGTTCACACGGTTGAACACGTTTTAGCTGCTCTCGTCGGGCTTCAGATTGATAATCTTATAATTGAACTCGATGGAATTGAACCGCCGATTGGTGACGGAAGTTCTCTACCTTATGTTCAGGCACTTAAACAAGCTGGAATAGTTGAGCAGGAAGCTCCAAAAGATTTTCTTATAATAGATGAAACATTCGTTTATCACGAAGAAGATAAGCAAATTGATATTGTTGCTCTTCCTTTAGATAATTATCGTGTAACCGTAATGATTGACTATCAGAATCCGGCTCTTGGCAGTCAGCATTCCGGTATGTTTGATATGGAAAAAGAATTTGAAACAGAATTTGCTCCGGCAAGAACATTCTGCTTTCTAAGTGAAGTTGAACAACTTGCGAGTGAGGGACTTATTAAAGGGGGTGATCTTGATAATGCTATAGTAATTGTTGATGACAAAGATGAAGAAAAACTTGAACTTCTTCAGAAAAGAATAAATTTTTCAGAAAAACTATTTATTGGAGAAAATGGAATTCTAAATAACAAACAGCTTCGTTTCAGAAATGAACCGGCTCGTCATAAACTATTGGATTTAATAGGTGATTTAGCTTTAATCGGTGCGCCACTGAGAGCACAAATTCTTGCTGCTCGTCCCGGTCACAGAGCAAACGTGGAATTTGCAAAACAAATCAGAAAACTTTATCATCAAAAGAAATTGGTAAAGAAATATCAATTCGTCAAAACCGAGGGAGTTGTTTTCGATACAAGTGCAATTGAGAGAATTCTTCCGCATCGTTATCCGTTTTTACTTGTTGATAAAATCATTTCTTTGGAACTCGATAAAAAAGTAGTTGGCGTAAAATCAGTTACTGCAAATGAGCCATTTTTCCCCGGACATTTTCCCGGTCAACCTGTTATGCCGGGAGTTTTAATTCTGGAAGCAATTGCACAAACAGGTGGAATACTTCTTCTTAATGCTTTTCCGGATCCGGCTGAAAAATTAGTTTACTTTATGCAGATAAATAATGCGAAGTTCAGAAAGACTGTTGTGCCCGGAGATCAGTTAATTATTGAAGTTGAATTAACACAAAAGAAAACCAAAGTTGTAACAATGTCAGGCAAAGCTTATGTAAACAACGTTGTTGTTGCCGAAGCAGATTTTATGGCTGGTATTGTCGATCGTCCGAAGAAAGCTGACTAAATATGGCAAATATCCATCCAACTGCAATCATTAGTTCAAAAGCAAAATTAGGGGAGAATGTTTCTGTTGGAGCTTTCTCAATCATTCACGATGATGTTGAAATTGGAGATAATACTTCTATTGCAACTCATTGTGTAATATACAGTGGTGCAAGAATCGGAAGCAATTGCAAAATTTATCAAGGTGTTTCAATTGCTCACGTTCCTCAGATTTCAAAACTTCAGGATGTGAATTCATTCGCAACCGTAGGAGACGGCACAACGATTCACGAATTTGTAACAATCCATAAAGCTTCGAAAGATGGGAACTACACTTCAATAGGTAAAAATGTTCTTTTGATGGCTTATGCACATATAGCTCACGATGTTTTCATCGGCGATAATTGTATAATCGTAAATGCAGTTCAGATTGGCGGACATGTTCTGATTGATGACTGGGCAATTATTGGCGGCTCAACTCCGATTCATCAGTTTTGTAAAGTTGGTAAACACGCAATGGTTGGAGCTGGTTTCAAGGTTGTTAAAGATGTCCCACCTTTTGTCTTAGCAGGCGAAGACCCGATGAAATTTGTCGGATTAAATTCTGTTGGACTTAGAAGACGTGGCTTTACTTCAGATCAATTAGATACTCTTAAAAAAGTTTATAAAATTATTTATGACTCCGGATTAAATGTTTCTCAGGCAAAAGCGCAAATTAAAAATGAGTTCCCTTCAGATTTACTTGTAAAAGAAATTCTCGATTTTATAGATAATTCCAAACGTGGAATCATTCCGGGATAAAAATAAAATGACAGAAATCCATCCGACAGCTTTAGTAAGTAAAAAAGCAAAGTTGGGAGATAATATCTCTGTCGGTGCTTATTCAATTATTAATGATGATGTGGAAATCGGTGATTATACTTCCATTGGTTCTAATTCAGTGATTTATAATGGAGCCAGAATAGGTAGGAATGTTTATATCCTTAATTCTGCTTCAATTGCTCATATTCCGCAGGATAAAAAATTTCATCAGGAATATTCTCTACTTTTCATCGGGGACAATTCTACTATCGGTGATTTTACAACTCTTCACAGAGGAACAGAAGCAACTGGTAAAACAATTATCGGAGAGAATGTTATCATATCTCAATATAGTCACGTTGCTCACGATTGTTTGATTGCGAATAATGTATTCATCGGAAGTATGGTGCAAATCGGCGGACACGTCGAAATTGATGAATATTCAATTCTCGAAGATTTTACTTCTATTCATCAGTTTTGCAAATTAGGTAAATACAGTCTTCTTCAAACACCTTATAAAGCTTCGATGGATGTTCCTCCATTTATATGTGCAAGCGGTAAGCCGTTAAAATTTTCAGGACTCAATACAGAATCTTTTGAAAAATATAAATTTGATCAAAAGAAAATTGATACAATAAATCAGGTTTATTCACTGCTATATTTTTCAGGATTAAACTTTAGTCAGGCAAAAGAAAAAATAAAAAATTCTCTTCCTAACGATGAAGTTGCTTTTGAAGTACTTGATTTTCTTGATAAAAGCAGCAGAGGTATTGTTGGTAAATGAAATGGTATTTTATTGATACAGGTTTGAATGATGGAAATTTTAATATGCAATTCGATATCGAACTTACAAAGAAGATTAGCAACGATGATTGTATTCTAAGATTATACAGATGGAAACCGTATTGCATATCACTTGGAGCAAATCAAAACTTTTCAGATATAAATCTTAACAAGGCACAAAACGATAATATTGATGTCGTGAAAAGACCTACGGGTGGACGCGCTATTCTGCACTCCGAAGAGTTGACTTATTCTGTTGTGTTTCCTTTATCTTTGAATAAATCCGTTAGAGATATTTATAATCAGATTAATCTTGCGTTAAAGAATGGATTGGAATTATTTAATCCCGAATTGAAAATTGAATTGGAAAATCGTCAAACCGATTTCAGAAATTTTTATAAAAAAGATATCAGTTCAATCTGTTTTGCAGTTTCAGCAAGATATGAAATAAATTATGCTGGTAAAAAACTTGTCGGAAGCGCTCAACGAAAAATAGGAAATGTAATTTTACAACACGGTTCAATTTTGTGCGGAACTTATCATCTCAAACTTACTGATTATTTGAATATTGAAAATGAAAAATTGAAAGAAATATCTGATGAGTTACAAAGAACAACGATTGATTTGAAAACTATACTCGGGAAAGAAATAGAAATCTCACAGCTATCGGAATCAATAAAAAAAGGATTTGAAAATCATTTTAATACTTCTTTTATCCCACTAAGCAAATGAAAATTATTAAAGTAACATTATTGCTTTTACTTTTTTCAGGGTTGCTACAAGCACAAATCGAATCCAAAGTATTTCTTGAAAAGGCATTTATAACTGATATAAAACAAGATGGGAATTCTCTTCTAATCGCAACTTATGGTCAGGGAGTTTATGAATATTTAATTAAAGATGGTATTTGGAAAAATTTTTCTACCAAATCAGGAGATATTGACAACGATTTATTTCATTGTGTCGCTTCTTCAAAAGATTTTATCTGGGCTGGCTCTAACGAAGGACTTTACATCTACAACAGAAAAACCAAAAAATGGAATGTCAGAAAATTTTCTGAAGGCGGAGAGTTTGGTAACTGGATAAGAGCTTTGCATTTTGATAAAAAGAGAAATCTTTTGTGGATTGGCAGATTTAGAAATATAACTTTATATGATGTTAAAGCTAATTCATATCGCGAATTTAATCGTGTAATTGACGGTAATGATAAAACAAATAATATAAATTGCATCTCTGCAGATGGAGATAGTGTTTTATGGTTTGGAGCAGAATTTGGTGTACACAAATTAACGCTTGATTCTAAAAATCAGTTTAATAGTTGGAATTACTTAAACAATAAAGGACGAGCGTTTCTCGGAGAAGGCGAGTTGATTTCAGTATCTGATGTGCTTCCACTTAAAAACTCAATCTGGTTTGCAACAGAAGAATTTTTAACGAAAGAGAATCCGCAGTATAATATTGGCGGCATTTATATTAACAATAGAAGATTTGATTGGAAAAGAATCTCAAAATCAGATGGATTAACTGCTAATGGTATTTTCAGTTTAGTACGAATTGGAAATTATGTATTAGCCAGCGTTTATGAATTCAACCCAAATAAAAAAGCAGAATTTGGAAAAGGACTTGCCTTGATAAATCTGACAAATCATAAAGTCACATCAATCGATTTAAATCAATTTGAAATAAAAAGCGCTGAAATAAGAGCACTTCATTTTGACGGCACAAATCTTTGGTTAGGTACAGGAGCTGGCTTAATCAGAATTAAAGTTGCAAACACTTTAGCAAAGTGGGGAGTTAGGTAATTATTATCTTGAAAACATTTCGAACAGGTCAAGCTTTGTCCATATAAAAAAGCTGTCCCTAAAATATGCTTATAATACCCTGTCCGCATCAAACGAAATATTCCGGGGTCTATTTTATCTATAAATCTAAAAATTAGATTCCGAAACGAGTTCGGAACGACTCTTTTAAGACAGCCTCAAAAAATAAAAAAGCGGGCATTTAGCCCGCTTCATTCATCATTTAACATTCAAAATTTAACATTACTTGATCAGTACCATTTTCTTCGTTTGTGTGAATGTCTTCTGACCATCATTGGAAACAGCATTTATTGTGTAAATATAAATTCCTGATGCTGCTCCTTTAATATCACTGAGACTTAATGATATTTCGTGCTCACCGCTTCTGTAATTTCCATTAACAACTTCTTTAATCATTTGACCGGCAATGTTGTAAACAGTTAATTTCACATTGCTATCAAATGGTAAAGTGAATTTAATCTTTGTTGATGGATTGAATGGGTTCGGATAGTTCTGTGAGAGTGAGTAATTATCAACGATAGTACTTAAATCAACTTCAACTTCTCTTGTATAAGTTGATTGACCGTTGAAATCAACTTGTTTTAATCTGTAATAAACTTTACCATTTAATCCCTGAGCTTTCGGATTATCTGTAAATGTATATTTAGAAAGTTCTGTCGTTGTACCATTACCTTTTACAAAACCAATATTACTCCAGTTAGAGCTGGTTCTTCTTTCAATTTCGAATCCGTTATTGTTTGTCTCGGAAGCAGTCTCCCAATTGAGAACAACTTTATTTCCTTTAATTTCAGAAGTGAATGAAGTCAATTCAACAGGAATTACTGCACCGAGAGCTGCTCTTGTTTTTAACAATACATCAATTGAGTATTTGGAATTGTGCATTCCTTTACTCTGATCATTCTTTATGAACTGATAGTTGTAATATGCTTTTTTGATTGTTAGGTCATTTAATGCACCGATTTGCTGCCAAGAAATTGAATCAAGTCCTGTTGGTGGCAACAAAATTTTTATTGCTTGTAATAAACCATCTAATTCATTAGGAATGCTTTCAACTGTTCCATCCAAATCATAATCCATCAAAGCCATAAATGAGTTCCAGTTTGTGATATTTCCGTGGCAAGGTGTACAAGAAGCAGTGTGATAGTAACCTGTATCCGGATTATATAACTTAAATGAATGTCCGCCCACTTTATCTCTGTTTACATTCCCTGTATCAACTGTAGCAACTGCGTGGCAGGTAACACAACCATCTGCAAGAGCATATCTGTGACCACCACTTATAAATGGAGTTGTGAATTGTGCAGCATTTTGACCTAAGAAAACATCTGTCTGCACTGAATAGTGAGGTCCCCATGTAGCTGAAGTAACAGAAGTTTGTGTGTAGGTTACATTATCTCTTCTTCCTTTATGACAATCCATACAGATTGCGCCCTTACCACCCAAACCAGCATGACTGTATGCATTAGCAAGGGTATCTGAAGCAACTGGACTGTTTCTCAAGGATGCTACGTTGTCGTTCCCGTGTGGATCATGGCATGTAGCACAGCCGATTCCAACGTGATTAGCAGATGTCCATCCAGTAGTATTTGTTGTTAGACCTTTTGTGAAATTAATGTAACCTTGTCCATCGTGACATCTGATACAATTCTGAAGACTGTTATTTTGAGATGCTGTTCCCTGAGCAAAAGAATTTGACCATAATGCCTGATCGTGTGATGAGTTTTCCCATTGAGCATATTTATTATATCTCCATGGATCATCATGACATTGACCGCAATTTCCTGAAGACTCAATCAGATTCTTGGCTTTCAATGCAGAGCCTGGCATTGGACTAGGATGCGAGCCGCTTGCACCGTGACAACTTTCGCAACCTATTGTTGCAAATTTAACTAAGCCAGGTTTGCCTGTCTTTAAAGAATCCCATTTGCTTACGTGAGGAGGTCCATACCAAACCCAACCCAATGAAGCAGCTACGTCATCAAAGCCATTGTTGTTTGCGACATTGTTAAAATCATAGCCAGTAGTATGGCATTTGAAACAGCTTGTTCCATAAACTGAAGGACCTGTTGTGATTCTAGTTTTGAACATGTTGGCGTGACCAGTGTTTTTCCAGCGGTCATAAATATTAGTGAACCAGCTATTAGAGCTATGACAATTTGTACAGCTTGGGAATTGACCTGTTACTCCATCAAAAGTACCGACACCCATATAATTTGATGAGTAAATAGTCAATGTAGTATCGTGGCTTCCTGATGAAGTTACAATATTTAATGCAACAACATATTGACCATTAACATCTGGTTTAAGCATTGTCCAGAATGATTGTCCCGGAACAGCTTGAAGTACTGCTGTTGAACCAGTGGGTTTTGACTGTAATGTGAAAGTTGCTGCAGTTATAGGAGCGGTACTTCCAATATTGCGGGCTGATAGATAAACAAAAGTTTCTTTGGCGACAATATTCAAACCATTTGAAACTGAATTTGTAACACCGGTCAATCCTAAATTTGACAGTCTTTTGGGAGTAATTGGTTCGGTAACTATCTTACCACGAACTTGTGTCCAATTGACACTGCTGATTAAAAGAACTAAAATGAGAGGAAGTATAAATTTTCTCATAAGAACCCCTTAAAATTATTTAACAAAACTCTCACTCAAATTTGATTCCAACGAATATTTTTATCGGAGCAAATAAAAGATTTTATTTTAGCAGAAATAGAGTTTTTTAGAGTTTATTATTTTGATGAATTCCCATATTTGAAAAAAGGAGATTTGTCTTTTTCAACATTAAAATTAAATATGCTTGCCAATTAGAAACAGTTTGAAGCGTTGAAGGTTGAGGAAATTAAGATTATGCAATCTTACTTAATAATTATTTTTACTTACAAACTTGTTGGAAAACTCTTTTGAAATTCTTGTAAAGTATTTTCTCAACATCTTCTCTCGAATAACCACGATTGAATAATGCCTCTGTTAATGCAGGAAATTTTGATACATCTTCTAACCCGACAGGAGTAACACCAATTCCATCAAAGTCAGAACCGATAGCAACATAATCAATTCCAACCAGATTTTTTATGTAGTCAATGTGATTTATAACATCCTGAATAGTAGCGTTATTTGTACCGTTTAAAAATTGAGGATAGAAGACAACACCAATTACTCCTCCGGAATTTGCAATATCCTGAATCTGCCAATCATATAAATTACGAATATGATTTCTCAATGCTCTCACTCCCGAGTGCGAAGCAATTATAGGATTATTAGTAACCTGAAGAATATCCTGAATAGTTTTGATCCCTGTGTGGGAAACATCAATTAAAACTCCAAGTGAATCGAGTTTTCGAATTACTTCACGTCCGAAATCTGATAAGCCTACTGTAGTTGAACGACTATCAGCAGCAGAAACTGCCCAATTTGTACTATTGTTCCAAGTTATTGTCAGATATCTCATCCCAGCGTTATAAAGGGCAATCAATTTTTCAATGCTATCTTCAATGTGATGTCCGCCTTCAACACCAATTATTGCAGCAATTTTATTTTGATTTGATACAGAATCCGATTGATTCCAGTTTCTTGTGTGAGCTATCGAATTCTGGTTTTCATTCATTTCTCTGTTAAATAAAGAAAGCATATAAAGTGCTTGCTGATAATGATTTGAGTAAGTTGTCGGTGATACCCAAACTGAAAAGAACTGAATATCAACTCCACCTTCTTTCATTCTGGGAATGTCGGTATGATTATTTGTATTTCGATTTTTTAATCTGTAGTTCGTATCAGCGACAATTCTCTCCAAAATGTCATTATGCAAATCAATCAATTTTGTATGATGATGAAAAGATTTAAGAAATTTCAGCAAACTTTCACCACCAGATAGTTCAACCTGAACAGTATCGTCAATATGAGTAATCTTAGAATAAATAATTCTGTAAACAGCTGCTGAATTTGATTTTGCAAAATGATTGTTGTTACCGATTCTGTAAATTTTATTTATTCCTCCGACTGCACTAGCTCTCCCCAACTGAATCATTTTTTTTGTTTCGGAGAATTGAGATGTTCGGATTGTATAAAAATAAACTCCCGCGGAACCTTTTGCCTGATATTCAACAGAATAAATTCCCGAAGAGAGGAATTCTTTTTTGTAATCAATCAGTTCGCCGAGTGCATTATGAATATAGATTTCGACAATGTCATCATTACCGATAACGAAATTAATCTTTGTTGATACACCACTTCCTGAATTATTGTTTCCTTCTGAAGAGAAAGGATTAGGAAAATTTTGAAACAGGTAAAAATCTTTTGCAATTACATCATTTTGATCAACAGAAGTTGAAAGATTGAAAACCCACTGTCCATTAGAATTTGTAAGAACAGAATCTTCAAGTCCATTAGTGAGATTTTTAACTTTAACTTTGACTCCGGAAATTGGTTTATTACTAACAGAATCTCTGACTATTCCAGTTATGTTTTGTGAGTAAATTAAAATGTTATAAAAAATTACTGCGATTACTAAAAAATGTTTCATTCAAACTCGTTTGATTGTTTAATCTGCTAATTATCTTTACCAAAATTTTCTGGTATCTGAACGGCAATGACCTTCCCACGGACAGTCTCAACACCATTTGCATACAAACTAATTTCTGTAATTACTTTTCTTCCTTTCAATTCAACTATTCTTCCTCTTATTTCAAGTTCAACGCCAAGTGGAGTAGGTTTGAGATAATCAACCTGAAGCGAAGCAGTAACAAATCTGAAAGGCGGAAGAGTATCAACATCTCTGTTTTCATTCTTATAAGCAGCCAAAGCTGCAGAGCCTGTACCGTGACAATCAATCAATGAAGCAAGCAAACCACCATAAACATAACCTGGCAATGCAGTGTGATACGGTTTGGGAGTGAACTTTGTAACTGTTTCATCGCCTTCCCAATAAGTTTTTATCTGATGACCGAATTCATTTAATTTCCCGCAACCATAACATTGAGCAAAATCATCAGGATAAAAATCCTGAACAGCTTTTATTGCCATATTTCATTCCGTTTAATTTTATTAACAAAAATAAGTTTGTTTGGTGAAAATAATCATATTTTTTGCTGAGTCGGATTTTTAATCCATTTTTAATTTATTTCATTTATGATTGAAATATTCCTTGATAAACCAATAAGTTTCATATATATTTGAAACAAAGGAATATTTTAGAATTAATTTCATACATAATTGAAAGATATTTTATTGAAAAACATCAAAAGAGAAAAATATTTACAGAAGATAGAACCTTTTATAAATAAGAACTTAATCAAGGTTTTGGTAGGTCAGAGGAGAGTGGGGAAAAGTTTTCTGCTTTTACAAATTCAAGATCTTATTCTAACTAAAAATCCGAACGCTAATTTAATTTTCATAGACAAGGAAAAGTATGAGTTTGATAGTGTTAAGAATTACAGAGATTTAATAAAATACGTTGAGTCAAAAAAAGTTAATGAAGGTTTTAATTATTTGTTTATAGATGAAATTCAGGAGATTGAAGAATTCGAAAAAGCTCTACGAAATTTTCAGTCCAATGAAAACTTTGATATTTATTGCACGGGCAGTAATGCAAATCTGTTATCGGGTGAATTGGCGACAACTTTGAGCGGTCGCCACTTAGAAATTAAAGTTAATAGCTTATCCTGGAAAGAATTTTTATTATTCAATCAATTACCGGATGATGATGAAAGTTTAGATAAATATATTTCTTTTGGCGGGCTTCCTTTTTTAGTTAACCTCGTGAAGAATGAAAATGTAGTTTATGAATACTTGCGGAATATCTATAACACGATCATATATAAGGACATTGTAGCAAGATTTAATGTGAGAAATACCATATTTCTCGAAAACTTGATTAAATATATCGCTGACAATACGGGAAATCTTTTCTCTGCAAAAAAAATTAGTGATTATTTGAAATCTCAAAAGCTGAACATCTCTCCACAAATTGTATTAACGTATTTGGAGTATCTGCAACAATCTTTCTTAGTTCACATAGTTAAAAGAGTGGATATTTTTGGAAAAAGAATTTTCGAAGTTGGTGAAAAATTTTACTTTGAAGATTGGGGTATTAAGAATGCAATTATTGGTTTCAAGAAGCAATATATAAATCAAATAATTGAAAATATTGTTTTTCATCATTTGAAAGTTTCAGACCATGAAATTTTCGTTGGTAGAAGTGGTGAGAAAGAGGTTGATTTTGTTTGTGAGCGATCCGGAATAAAAACTTACATACAAACTGCTTATTTAATCCCTGATGACTCTGTGAAAGAAAGAGAATTCGGAAATCTTTTATCAATAAAAGACAATTGGAGAAAAATTGTAGTTTCTTTAGATAAATATCCAATAAAATATTACGAAGGAATAGAGCATATGAATCTTAGGGATTTCTTAAACAGTTTTGAATAGAATAAAGATTGGTTTAAATTTTTTATCAATTCAGAACTAATTCAACTTTATGAAAATCAATAAAACTGATCCTTCTATTTACCATATAACATCAAGCACTTAACACTTAATAGAGCTAATCTCTTAGGATAAGTATTGCCCCGATAAGAATGAAAATAACTGCAATTATTCTTTTAGTAAGATTAGTGTCTTTAAATATTTTCCCACCTATGATTGTCGCCCACAAAACAGATGTGCGTTTTACTGCAAGAGTGAGTGCAACAGAAGCTAAACTAACAGCCCAAACCTGACTGAATCTGTAACCGATTGTTAAAACTGAAATCAATGCAATCCAACCAAAGTTTTTTTTGATGGAAGAAATTTCTGTCATTGATTTTTCTTTATCTGAAAAAAAGAAAATTACTCCGAAAATGAAAGCAAAGAATATATGTTGAAATGCAGTCAATGAAACAGGAGTCATATTCAATTTTATCAATAGAACTTTATCCATAATTGAAGATGCGGTAAAAAGAAGTAATGCTGCCAAAATAAATTGATGAAATTTTGATTTTATGAAAACACTGAAAGGAACGAGAACTTCTTTTAATGATTTGCTTTCTAAAATGTAAGTACCGGCAATGAGAGAAATCAATCCTATGATTTCATAATATTTTAGTTTTTCACCCAGAATAAAAAAAGCAAAAATCGCAACAAATCCGGGTGTTAATGCTAAAAGCGGAAGAGCATTACTTATCTGAAGATTTTTTAGTGCATTCATAACACAGAGAAAAGCCAATGCACCGATAACAGATTTCACAAAAAGAAACGCAAGATTTTCAGTGTTGATAGAACTATAATTTATAAAAAAGAAAAACGGTATTGAGAAAACAAGATTGACAACCGACAGCAGAAAAGAAAATTCAAGTGGTTTTAAGTTAAAAAGGACTTTCTTTTGAGTAATGGCAGCGAACGCAGATAAAAACGAGGAAAGAAGAGCGATGAAAAACCACGTCATTTTACTCTTCTTTCCTCTCTGAAATGTTAATTAAAAATCCACTGCTAATTTAACAAATAAATTTCTTCCCGGCTCAAGTTTTATAAGTCCTCTTGTTGAGGATAAATGATCTCTGTATGATTTATTAAGAATGTTTTCTACTCCGGCGAAAAATCTCACTTTTGTATTGAATAGATTAAGTGGATTGGTATTCAGATAAAAATTGAAAATTGCATATCCGGGAGTTTTCAATTCACCGGTTGCCACTTTGTTTTGCTTTGAATAAACATTGGCAGAAAAATCAATCTGAAATAAATCAAACAACCCCATTTTATATCCGAACAAACCGTTCAATGGTGGAATTTGTGGCAAATCGGTTTTTGAAGTTAAATCATCACCTTTCACATAAGCAAGATTTGCATAAAAAACATAATCAGAGTAAAAATTATATTCTGATCTTAAATCAAATCCGTATAATCTTGATTCACCAATATTAGTTTTAATCCGTGCATCTCTACCGTCAAATTTTCCGGGAACTTCTGAAACAAGATTTTCAAATCTGTTGTAGAATATACTCGAAAACAATCTGATATTTTCTTTATAAAATCTTATTCCGAAATCAACAGATTTTCCTATTTCAGATTTAAGTTCGGGATTTCCAACACGCACAAAACTACCAAGATCAATAAACTGAAATCTTTCCTCAAGTGAAGGCGAGCGGAAGGCATAAGCTAATCCCAAAGTAAAATCGAGATTCGATATCAAAGAATATTTCAAGCCGAGATTTCCACTATATGAATTATCTTTTGATGTTCTTTCTCTCCACAAAATTTTCTGTCCGGTCGGAGTTGAGTTTAATACTCCGTTATCAATTTGATATAAAGGATTTAATGTTTCGCTTCCTTTAATATCAATTAAATCATATCGCAGACCAGAAAGCACTGATAATTTATTTTCTATTATTTGCGTATCTCCCTGAAGGAATAAACCAATACTTCTCATTTTGGAATCAGGCAATGGTTTTTCTGCAATGATTCGGTTGGTTGTGGAAGTAACATTTCCACTTGCGTTCAACACCTCAATTTTCTGAAATCTTTGTCTGAAGCCGCTGTATTTTCTGTCCCAGTAATCTATTCCAGTGATAAAGTTAAATTTCTCAGCAATCAGAAGATTAGTCTGAAACTGAAGATTATTATTATAATGGTCAGCTTCTGGTTGAATTTTTAATACACTTATTCTTCTTGCAGGAGTAGTCGGAGTTGCAGCAATATTCTGAACTGTGTATGGGATGTTTTCAACTTTTCTCCTGATATATTGATTTGAATATTTTAAAGAAACTTTATAAATCGTCTTTGAAATATTCTGCAATTCATATCCTGCTGAAAATAGTTGTCTTTTTTCCTCAGGATATCTTACATCCGCCTGATTGGGAAACAAAGATGAGCCGGGAATTCCAACATCATTTGCTTTGAATAATTGATAATCAAGTTTGATTTTGTGATTTGAAAATGGCAGAATATTTACAGAACCAGAAAAACTAAAATCTTCGAACTGACTGTTTTTAAGAGTACCTGCTGGAGTCTTGGTGTTATCAGCTTTTCTGAATGAGCCGGAAAATTTTCCTGTCAGATATGAAGTCCCGCCATAAAGATTTGTTGAAATCACAGAAAGATTATTCACTGAATTGTATTCTGATGCTAACTTTCCATTGAAAGAAAAGTCATCATATAATTTCGGTGATTTTGAGATGATATTCACAATCCCGCCTGTGGCTCCTGAGCCGTAAATGCTTGAAGAAGCTCCTTTGATAATTTCAACTCTTTCAATATCGTTGAGATCAATCATTGAGAGACGTGCTGCAATATCAGTTGAAGTTACAATTCTGTTTCCGTCAATCAAAGTAACTACATTTTCGCGGGAGAGACCTCTTATGTTAATTTCGCTTCCCCAAATTCCGTCTCTGACAACTGAAAGTCCGGGTTCATCTTTCAGAATTTCACTTATTGATTGTAAAGGTTTCTGTTGAATATCATTTTTATCAATTACTGCCGTTGAATAAGGAGAGTTTCTTAAAAGTTGAATGTTCCTATCAGTAGTAACTACAACATTTTCTAACTGCACCGGGCTCGACTCAAGATAGAAATTCTGTAAAACATTATCAGAATCAAAAGCAATGGTGGTTTCAAGTAGTTTATAACCAAGCATTGAAACTTTAAGGTTGTAGGTTCCCTTGGGTAAATTTTCAATTGAATAGAAACCATCAATGTTTGAATATGCCGAATAATTGTAAGAAATAAAAATAAATGCCTGATGGATTGGCTCGGATGTTTTTTTATCTAAAATTCTTCCTTTAAGAATAAGATTTTGGGCGAAAGAATTTATATTGAGAATTAATACAAATATTAAAATTAGCTTCTTCATAACTCATCTGATATTTGTTAATAAATTTTAATTGCGTTCGGTCAAGCATTGTCAACATTTATACCAGCAACAAGTTAAAAAATTGTATTAAATAAAAGAACAATTTTCCATTTTCTTGAATTAGAGAAAAATTAAATAATGTAAAAACTCAGAGTTGAAAAATTATTAATAAAATTTTTGTAAAATCAGTTCAAAAGATTTTTTTTATGTAATATCTTCTTCTCTCTTTTGATAAAGTTATGGAACATTTTTTGCCAATTGTTTGACTGGAAAAAAACAACTTTCACTATTTGAGGTCATTTTCAACCATGGAAAATACTGATAATACTTTGCACTTTGAAGATAACAGACCACAAATAAGTATTGTTGGTAGAAGAAATGTTGGCAAATCTTCATTGTTAAATAAACTCATTGCTCAGGATTATTCCATAGTATCTGAAAGCCCGGGAACTACAACTAAACCCGTAGAAAAAGAATATGAGTTGCTTCCACTTGGTCCTGTTCTTCTGGTTGATACAGCTGGAATTGAAGAAGAAGGTGAGCTGGGTGAAAAAAGGATAAGTCAGACAATAAAAATTTTATCAAAATCAGATTTGATTGTTGTCGTTTTAGATGCCAGAGACAGATTACATCCAAAAGAAATTGAATTATTTGCAAATGTTGACAAATTAGATTCTCGTTGCCTTGTTGCAGTAAATAAAATTGAATTTGGAACAAATCAAAAATTATTATCTGAACTGAAAGAATTAAGAATTACTCATTTTGAAATATCCTGCAAGGAAAATGTCGGAATAGAAGAGCTAAAAAGAAAAATTATTCGCTCTCTTCCTTCAAATGAACAACAAACATTGATTAAAGATATAGTTTCCAAGGGTGATATCATTTTATTAGTTGTTCCGGAGAGCCGACAAATTCCCGCATCAAAACTCCTTCAAAATCAATTACAACTAATCAATGAAGCTTTTGAACAAGAAGCCATCATAATTCTTTGCAAAGAAGATGAGCTTAATCAGACATTAATAAATCTGAAAAATTATCCCGATTTAATAATAACAAACAGCGATAATATCATTAAAATTAGCAGCGAGATTCCTGATAAAGTTAAAATAACAACTCTTAGTTTGTTAATGTCGAGAAATAAATCTGATTTGAAATTATTCTTAAGAGGATTGAAAAGTCTTGATAGACTTCAAAACGGAGATAAAATTTTAATTTCCGAACTTTGTTCTAATCATCCCTCGGAAGATGAAATGGCTGCAGAAAAAATCCCACGCTTAATCGAACATTATCTGAATAAAAAATTGAATTTTATAAAAGTTACTGAAAAATCTTTTCCCGAATATCTCACAGATATAAAACTCATAATTCAATGCATTGGTTGCTCAAAATCAAGAAAAGCTGTAACACACAAAATGAATGAAGCAAAACTTTTGGATATTCCTGTGGTCAATTATTCTTTACTGATTTCTTATTTGAAGGGAACAATCCCTAGAGTTATTTCTCCTTTTAAAGAAGCGATATTGGAGTGGGAGAGGTTAAAACTTTCATCAATTTGATTTTATTTGAATTAACGGTTCATCCATTTACCGATTCCATTCGCCCGCAAAATTTCTCATTCTTCCATTTTTATTTTTAATTAACCTTTCATACTTAATTATTAACCGTCTATTGATATTTTAATTATTATTGCACTGAGAATTTTAACAGAAAGGAGAATTAAAATGGTGAAAAAATTATATCGCTCGACAACAGATAAAATGATTGCCGGAGTATGCGGTGGACTTGCAGAATATTTCGAGATTGATTCGACTTTGGTAAGAATTTTATTCCTCGCTTTATTAATCTTTGGCGGAGGTGGATTCTTAATTTATTTAATTATGTGGATTGTCGTTCCCCAAAAACCGTATTTCCCGAATACTTCTGATTTTAACAGTGAAAAAAAAACTTCTGACGTAAATGTCGAAGAAAGTAATCCGAACTACACAGTAGAAGTTGATACTCCCAAAAGTCAAAATAGAAATACCGTAATAGGAATTATTGTAATTGTAATTGGTTTGTTACTTCTGTTTGATAATTTTGATTTGACATTCGGATTCAGTAAGCTCTGGCCAATCCTACTCATTATTTTCGGTGCATCTTTGATTTTAAAATCTAAATCATAAGAGGTGAGAGATGAAATCATCACACATTTTCTGGGGAACAATTTTTCTTTCGCTTGGAATATTACTTTTAGTAAACAACTTTTATAATGTTGCACTCGATTTTAATCTATTATGGAAAATTGCTCCATTGATACTCGTTCTCATAGGAATTTCTATTTTTATCAAAAATAAGTATGGAAAAAATATTCTTATGTTTCTTTCAGCTGTAGTATTAGCTTTAACTTTATTCGCATTGGTGAGTAATACAACTAAACTTATAAGCGGAAATATTAATTTCAATTTCGATTCAGGAGAAACAGTGCTTTCTGATAGTTCTTTTTATACTTATAAGTTAACAGAAGATATTAAACAGGTAAATTTTGTTTTTAATGGAGCGACTGGCAGATTTAGAATTAATTCTGTTACCGAAAATCTGATAGATGCAAATACTTTTTCAGCAAAAGACATGCATTTTATGAAGGTAGAAACTAGAGATTCGGTTGCTAATGTTGAATTCGGAATGAGAGATAAAAATATCAAACTCGGAGATAACCATAAAAATCATGTTGACTTTGCCTTAAATAAAAATCCTGTTTGGGATTTTGACTTTGACTGCGGTGCTGCAGCAATGGATTTTGATCTTGAGGAATTCAAAGTAAAATCTGTTGATATTGATATGGGAGCTGCTGATTTGACTTTGAAATTAGGAAATAAATATCCGGAAACAAAAATTTATATTGATGCCGGTGCTTCGAGCATAAACTTAAAGATACCATCAACTTCAGGCTGCGAATTAATTGCAGATGCTGTTCTGTCAAGCAAAAATTTTAACGGATTCAAGAAAATAGATTCGAACAAATTCAGAACGGATAATTTTGATCAGTCCGAAAACAAAATTTTTATCGACCTTAATTGCGGTGTTTCTTCAATTAATATCGAAAGATATTAGAGTATAAAGATTAATACTCAAACTAAGCAGATTTATCAATTTTTCATCACTTATAATGGGGGGTTATTTTATTATATTTACAGCTGAATGATAAACTTTAAATTATATGGCAACGAAGGAATTATTAAAGAAATACGGATATCCTGAAAATTTTTTTAACCGCGATTTGAGTTGGTTAGAATTTAACCGCAGAGTTTTACAGGAAGCTCTTAATCCAAATTTACCTCTTCTTGAAAAAGTAAAATTTGTCTCAATTTTTTCTTCCAATCTTGATGAATTTTTTATGATTCGTGTCTCCGGACTTAAAGAGCAAATAGCTGCTAATGTTGCTGAGCCTACGATTGACGGTTTGACACCTCGCGAACAAATTCTGATGATTCAGAAAAATCTGAAACCAATGTTGGATGAATTATACAATTTGTGGACAAATGAAATAGTTCCATCTCTTAGAGAAAATGATATAATTCTTCATAACTTTAATGAATTTTCCAAAGAAGAAAAAGAAAAATTAACTGAGTTTTATACAAAAGAAATTTTTCCGGTTCTTACTCCTTTAGCTTTCGATCCGGGAAGACCCTTTCCATACATTTCGAATTTAAGTTTGAACATTGCAGTTCTGATAAGAAAAACAAATGGTGAAACTCATTTTGCCAGAGTAAAAGTCCCGAATATTATACCACGACTTGTACAAATTGATCATATAATTTGTCCCATCCGTGGGAAAAATGGAAACGGAAAACCGAGAGCACGATTCATCTGGCTCGGAGATCTGATTAAGGAAAATCTCCAATCTCTTTTTCCCGGAATGGAGGTTTTAGAAGCTCACAAATTCAGAATAACAAGAGATACTGATATAGAATTACAAGAAGATGAAGCTGATGATCTTCTTAGTATTATTGAGGAAAACATTAAACAACGAAGATTCGGAAACGTTGTTCGACTTGAAGTTGCTTCACAAATGCCTGACTATATGTTAGATACTCTCATTGAAAATCTACAGATTTCAAGAGAAGACGTTCATCAGGTGGATGGTCCTCTTGGATTGAGTGATGTAATGATTCTCTACAAACTTCCTTTTCATCAGCTTAAAGAAAGAACATATTTCCCTGTTGTATCAAAGGATTTTGAAGATGAAGATATCTTTAATGTTATTAAACAAAAAGATATTTTATTACACCATCCGTTTTATTCATTTTCACCAGTAGTTGATTTTATAAAAAAAGCAGCTTCAGATCCAGATGTTCTTGCAATTAAACAAACTTTGTATCGGGTTGGAAATGATTCACCAATAGTTAAAGCTTTGATTGAAGCTGCAGATAGAGGAAAGCAAGTTGCAGTGCTCGTAGAGCTCAAAGCCAGATTTGATGAAGAGAATAATATTTACTGGGCGAGAGAACTTGAAAAAGTTGGCGTTCACGTAGTTTATGGACTTGTTGGCTTAAAGACTCACGCAAAAATGACTCTCGTTGTTCGCAAAGAATATGATGGAGTAAAACGCTACGTTCACCTTTCAACCGGAAATTATAATGTGGTTACTACAAAACTTTATACTGACATAGGATTTTTTACTTGTGATGAAAAAATCTGTAGCGATGTTTCAGATATTTTTAATTACTTGACTGGTTATTCACAACAGCGTGACTTCAGAGAATTGTTTGTAGCTCCGATTAATATCAGACAAAAATTTATTCAACTTATTTTTAGAGAGATTGAAAATAAAAATCAGGGCAAAGAGGCAAGAATCGTGATGAAGTTTAATTCTCTTACAGATCCGGCAATGATCGCTGCATTATATGAAGCATCAAATGCTGGCGTTAAAGTAGATTTAATCGTAAGAGGAGTCTGTTGTCTTATTCCCGGTAAAAAAGGGTTAAGTGAAAATATTACTGTTCGCAGCATTGTCGGAAGATATCTTGAACATAGCAGAATATTTTATTTCTATAATGATGGAAAAGAAAAGTTTTATTTAAGTAGCGCAGATCTGATGCAAAGAAATCTGGATAGACGTGTAGAAGTTGTTTTCCCAATTAATAATCCTAAGCTTAAACAAGAACTTTTGACAGCACTTGAAATTTATTTAAAAGACAATGTAAAAGCTCGGGTTCTTGATTCTGAAGGAAATTATAATCTCGTCAAAGTTTCTTCGAAAGAAAAATTGATTAATAGCCAGGAATGGTTGATGGATCTTGCAACCAAATCTAATAAAAAGAATAAAAAAGTTATCAGGTCAAAATGAACCAGACAAATTATTTGTGGGTTTATGATTTAATATTTTGAAAGGACATTATGAACATTACTAAATCGCAGCTAATCAATTCTATTAAAAAAGTAAATTTTAATGGGTTTAACTCAAATAATCTCACGCTTAATTCTTTAGATATATTAGATCAGAATGAAAAAATTGTCAAATTCAAACTGAATGTTAACGATAACATTAACACAGAAGCATTGAAAGAAAAAATAAGACTTCAACTCTTCAAAGATTTTTCAGAAGTGGAAAATTTCGAAATTGAAATTAAAAGCACTTCAAATCAAAGCAGTATTTTTTCGAATCTGTCGCAAAAGAAAGATTCCGTTCTGCCAGAAGTAAAAAACACAATAGCAGTTGCAAGCGGAAAAGGTGGAGTTGGTAAAAGCACTGTCGCAGTAAATCTTGCTGTTGCTTTGGCAAAAGA
>CAKZLD010000229.1 GCA_937125135.1 uncultured Ignavibacterium sp. | reverse complement strand
AGATTTGGATAGTGCTTTGAATTGTTTTGACAATGCATTAAAAATATCAGAAAAAAATAACGATATACAAAATCAAATTTTAGCGATAAATTATCTTGGAATTCTCAATTATATTCTTGATGATCTTCAGGAAGCGGAAAAATTATCTTTTAAAGGATTAAAACTTTCAGAACGAAACAATTTTCTCGATGGAATTCGTTTAGCAAATGAACATCTTGCTATTATCAGAATTAAACAGGGCAAGTATAAAGAAGCATTAGAGTTCAATAAAAAAGCTTTTGACATTTCTCAGAAAATGGACTATTGGGCTAATTATCCCGCGGTGTATTACAACTATGCGGTCATTTATAATCGTATGGGTGATTTTGATAAAGCAATTGAGTTTATGAATGAATCTGGGAAAATCAGAAAATCATATGCTGATTTTAGAGGTATGGGTTCTGATTTATCTATGCTTGGAAGAATTTATCTGGCAAAAAAAGATTATAGTAATGCTATCAAAAAGTTTTTAGAAGCAAAAAAAATATTAGAAGACTATAATGCTATAAGACCGTTAGTTTCTGTACTTAGTGGTTTATCTACAGCTTATGAAAATTTAGGAGATTATAAAACAGCGCTTGGATATTTTAAGGAATTTAAGATTTTTAGTGATTCTGTTTATAATGAAAATGTTAAAAGACAAACAGCTATCTTAAATTTAAAAAGGCAGATTGAAGAAAAAGATAGAGAAATTAAATATCTGGAAGAAATAAATCGTGTTCAAAGTAAAGTTCAGAATTACTTAATAATTTTTTCATCAATTATTCTTGTTCTATTTATCTCCTCAATTGTTCTTTACATAAAAGTGAGGAAATCAAAACAAAATCTTGCTGAGATAAATAAAAAACTTGTTTCACTGAACAATGAGAGGGAGAAATTCTTTTCCATCATTTCACACGACCTTAAAAGTCCTTTTCTCGGAATTCTCGGTTTAATTGAATTATTGAAAGAAGAGACAAATAAATCAGATAATATGCAATTGAAAAATTTAGTAGATAAATTAGAAAATGCTGTTAATAATCAATTTAAACTTGTTGATGATCTTCTTAACTGGACAAGACTTCAGTCGGGGAAAATGGTTTTTGAACCAACCGAATTTATATTAACGGATGTTTTGAACGAATCAATCGAATCATTAAGAAACTTTTCTCTTAAAAAAAATATTCGGATTAAAACTGAAATCGAAAAAGATTTTCTCGTACGTGCAGATAGAAATATGATCTCCTCAGTTATCAGAAATCTTCTTTCCAACGCAATTAAATACTCTTTTACAGATACTGATATTAACGTGTTAATCTATAAGAAAAATGATGATTTTGTCTCCGTTCAAATTAAAGATAATGGAATCGGAATTCCGGAGGAAAACATTTTAAAATTGTTCAGCGTTGAATCAAATATATCAACCGAAGGAACTCAAAAAGAGAAAGGAACAGGATTAGGGTTATTAATGGTGAAGGAAATGATAGAAAAAAATAATGGTGAAATAATCGTTAAAAGCAAGTTGAATCTTGGAAGTACTTTTGAATTTTCATTACCGATAGCACGAAAATAAAGTTATTTCAGTTCGTGAGAGTCTTCATCATATTTCCCCTTCAATTCATCAATCTGAGTTTTATCCCAAAGCGGAACTTTATCAAAATACGCAGCTCTTCCGATAATATGAGCGGCAACAGGAGTGGTTAATAAAAGGAAAATGATTATAGCAAAAGAGCGAACAACAATTCCTACATTTCCCCAAAATAATGCAGTGCCAATCAAGACAAGTCCGATTCCCAATGTAGATGCTTTGGTTGTAGCCGACATTCGGGTAAATAAATCAGGCATTTTTATAATTCCAACCGAAGAAAGAAGAATAAATAAAGAGCCTAACATTAAAAGCACTCCGCTTAAAATTTCGATCATCTTTTGGTTCTCCTTTCAAGATAAAATGCAAAAGCAACTGTGCCTAAAAATGCTATAAGAGCTAAAATTAATCCTACATCCAAAAAAGTGGTTGATCCGCTTTGAATTGAGTAAACCGCAATAAACGCAATTGCATTTGAAGTCAAAAGATCTATACCAACAATTCTATCTTCAATAGAAGGTCCAGTTACAATTCTGAAAAAAATCAACAATAAGGATAAGCCGATAATTATGGTAGAAATGTTAGTTGAAATCTCAATAAAAGTCATCTTAAAACCTCTAACAATCTTTTTTCAAGTCCTTCCTTAAGTTCTTTTCTGAAACTTTCAGCATCCTTTACATATAAACCATGAACATATAAAGTCTTTTTATCACCGGAAACATCGAGACTTAACGTTCCTGGAGTAAGAGTAATTAAGTTAGCAAACAAAGTTATTTCAAGGTCTGATTGTACATCCAGCGGAACAGCAACAATTCCCGGCTTCATATAATCTTTAGGTGTAATAATGTCATAAGCCACAATCAAATTTGCTTTAATAAGTTCTTTGATGAAATATAAAATGAATTTTATCGCAACAGGTATTTTGCTAAAATATTTTGAGCCGCCGAGAGCTTTTCTTGATACCCAGAGAATAACAAAACCAATGATAATTCCTTCGAGAAAAGTTTCAGCGTTAAGTTCACCTGTCAATAACATCCAGGCAATCGCAAGCAAAATGTTGAATAATAATTGATTCATTATTTCATTCCCAATACTGAGTTAATGTATCCCGAAGAATCAAGTAATTGTTGTGCAGCATTGTTTGCAAAAGTGAAAAATGGCTCAGCGTAAAATCCGATAATTACTGTAATCAAAGCAAGAAAAATAATCGGGCTGAACATCAAAAATTTTTTAGCTTTAGAAATTGACTGATAATTTTCATTTACATTTTCATTGCTTCCTGTTGGATCATCCTTCCAAAAAACCTCATTCCATATTTTGGTCATTGAGAACAAAGTTAATAAACCTACAATCAAAGCAACTCCAACAACAAGATATTGGTTTAAATCAAGTCCTGCTTTTATAACAACAAACTTTGCCCAAAAACCTGATAGCGGAGGAATTCCTGCCAAAGAAAGAGCTGGAATTAAAAATAATAATCCGAAAAGAGGATAGATTTTATAAATTCCACCAACTTCATTTAATAAGTAAGAACCCTTTAATCTTTTAACTACACCACTGACAAAGAATAAATTAGTTTTAACAATTATGTGATGAATAATGTAAAAAATTGCTCCGGCAATTGCCAAAGGAGAAAATAAAGCCAAACCAAGTATCATATATCCGATTTGACTGATGATATGAAAAGAAAGAATTTTTCGAAAATCATTTTGAGCTGCAGCTCCCAAAACTCCGGTTAGCATTGTCAAAACTGCTGAAACAAGAAGTAGTGAATGTGTAAAGGCTGTATCGTGAGTAAAAATAGTAGTGAAAAATCGAATTAGAGCATAAACTCCAACCTTTGTAAGTAAGCCAGCAAATATTGCCGATACAGCAACAGGCGGAGTATGATAAGATGCAGGAAGCCAGAAAAATAATGGAAAGATAGCAGCTTTCACTCCGAAAGCAATCATAAATAGAATTGAAACTACCGTTAATAATTCATTCTGTTGAATCATCGGAATTTTTCTTGCTAAGTCAGCCATATTGAGAGTGCCTGTAATTCCATAAAGGATTCCGACCGCTGCAAGAAAAATTGCTGATGAAAGTAAATTCAAAGTAACATATTTAATTGCTCCTTCTAGTTGCCCTCTTCTTCCGCCAAGTGCCAACAAAACAAAAGAGGAGATTAACATTACTTCAAACCAAACATAGAGGTTGAAAACATCTCCGGTTAAAAAGGCTCCGTTTATTCCCATCAGTAAGAATTGCAAAAGCGGATAGTAGAGATATTTCTCTCTCTGAGAATCAATAGTTCCGATAGAATAAAGTGCCGTTGCAAAACCAATAATAGCAGTTATCACCACCATTACTGAAGACAGTAAATCAGAGACAAAAGTAATTCCGAAAGGAGCAACCCATCCACCAACTTGAAGAGAAATTATTTTGTTCGATATTGTAAATGATATAATGATGAAAGAGATAATAAGCGAGATTATTCCTGAAAATAAATTGAGGTATTTATGTAAAGATACTTTATTCCACATCAGTAGCATTATTACTGCAATGAACAAAGGAATTATAATCGGAAGAATAATCAGTTGCTCCAAAAGTTCACCTACTTTAATTCATCAGTTGATTTCATTTTATCTAAATCATCAGTACCAACAGTTTGATACACTCTTTTGAACAATACAATTGCGAATGCCTGAACACCAAAACCAATTACAATTGCGGTTAAAATTAATGCTTGAGGCAGAGGGTCTGCATAAGGTTCAGATAAAGTTTCAGCGCCAACAGGAATAAAAGCGGGAGAACCTTTTGTTAATCTGCCAATTGTGAAGATCAACAGATTTGCAGCGTGCCCAAGAAAAAATAATCCAAAAATAACTTTTACCAGACTTCTTCTTAATATCAAATATGTGCCAGCTCCGTAGAGTAAACCGACAATAACAGCAAGAACAAAAGTCATTATTTATCCTCCTCTGCTAAGGAAAAAATAATTTTCAGTGAAATTCCTAAAACCAAGAGATAAACTCCAACATCAAACAGCAATGGTGTTCCGACTTTCCCTACTACCGGAAAGTTTATCTTCAACCAAACACCGGTCATAAAATTTTTCTGCGCTAAAAGAGATGGAATAGTACTTAATAACGCAAAAGAAAGTCCAATTGCAATAAGTTTTATCGGTTCAACTTTTAATAATTTTTCTGCTTTTTCAACTCCGTTAGCGATAAAATAAAGTGCGTAAGCTGCAGCAGCTACAAGCCCGCCAACAAAACCACCGCCCGGTTCATTATGTCCTCTTAGAAGAAGAAAAAATGAAAAAATTAACAAAAGCGGTAACAGATATCTTGATGCAGTTGATAAAATGACAGAAAACATTATTCACCTTTATCGTCTAATCTTAATTTCAATAGAGCATAAACTCCCAAAGCAGCAATTCCAAGAACAGTTATTTCTCCCAGTGTATCAATAGCCCGAAAATCAACCAAAATTACGTTTACAACATTTCTGCCTTTTCCATCAGGAACACTCTTTTCGATAAAATATTTTTTTAGTTCCGTTGAAAATTCTATTGATGTAACATATAAAACCATCAAAGTCATGAAAATTCCGACGCAGGAAGCAATAATAAAATCTCTGAATTTACTTGCCGGCTTTGAGAATTGAAGAAATCTCGGAAGTTTGTAAAGAACAAGTACAAATAGAATAACTGTTAAAGTCTCTATCGCAAAAGTGGTTAATGCCAAATCAGGAGCACTATGTATTATGAAAATAATTCCAACCATAAAACCCACTACACCCAAAGCAATAATTGACTTCAATCTCGAATCTGATGTGATAACAACAAAAGTGGCAATCACGATTATCAATGAAATAGATATTTCATAGAAAGTTAACGAGAAATCAAGAATCATTAGAAGCCCCTGTCTCGCATCATATAAAGCATAACCTGCAATTGAAATAGCTGTGATAAGAATGAAGATTATATAATTTCTCAGATATCCGTTTTGTAAAAATTTCGTCTGATATTTTGCAAATGCCATCATTCCGTTAATTATCATTTCATACCACTCTGATGGCTTTAAAATTCTGATTAGTTTCACATTTTGAGATACAACCAGAAATTTTTCTCTAAGGATATAAAGAAAAATTCCAATTAACAGAGTTATAAAGCTTAAAAACAAAACGAGATTGAAACCCTGCCAGAGTTTAATTTTTAATCCGAGCTCAGTCGTGATAATACTTATAGAAGATTGTTCAAGTAACTTTCCCACAAAGAAATTTGGGAAAATGCCCAATAGAAGTCCAAGAATTCCCAAAAGAGCAGGACCGATTAACATTTTGATAGGAGCTTCATTAGGGTGCTTTGGTGTTTCGGATTTTTTCCCCCAGAAAGGTTTAAAGCCAACAAGAATTGTTATCATAACGATTAATGCATTTGCGAAAACTGCAATTGCAATTAAGATTTGTCCCCAAAATTCTATTTCAAGAATTGAAGAATAAACCGTTTCTTTTCCAATGAATCCAACAAGCGGGATTATTCCCATCATTGAAAATGAAGCTAATGCAGCAGTAATCATTGTGATTGGCATCAGTTTTTTCAAACCACCAAGTTTTGAAACGTCTCTGGTTCCCGTTTCGTGATCTAAAGTTCCCGCAACTAAGAACAAAGTTCCTTTATAAAGTGAATGGGCAACCAGATAAATAAAGAAAGCTTTAATTGCCAACTTCGAGCCAATTCCAAGTAACAAAGTTAAAGTACCCAATACACTTAAAGTAGAATAAGCAAGTAATTTCTTCAAATCCATTTGATTGAAAGAAAGAATAGCTGCAAATAACATCGTAAGTGTACCGATGATTATAATCGTATTCTGCCACAATTCAGTTCCGCCAAGTGCATGATTTAATCTTGCAATAAGATATATTCCTGCTTTTACCATTGTTGCAGAATGAAGATATGCACTAACCGGAGTCGGAGCTTCCATTGCATTTGGAAGCCAAAAATGAAAAGGAAATTGAGCAGATTTTGTAAATGCCCCAATCAAAACAAGTATAACAATTGCAACATATGAAGAAGAATTTTTTATTGTTTCATTCAAATCATACAAAGAGGAAATCTCAAGACTCCCTGAAATCTGAGACAGTAGAATAAAACCTGCCATTAGTGCAAGTCCGCCTGCACCAGTAACAAGCAAAGCCTGAAGAGCTAACTTTCTTGATTTTTCTTTATGGTGATTAAAACCAATCAACAAATAAGAACTGATGCTGGTTAATTCCCAGAACATAAAAAGAGTAATCATATTATCACTGGTAACAAGTCCGATCATCGAAGTCATAAATAAACCGATATAAACATAAAATCTGTCTGTGTGTTCATAATTTTTCATATAAGCGCCGGCATACAGAAAAACAACCGCACCAATTAAAGTAATAATTAAAACGAAAGTCAGACTTAAGCCATCAAGCAGGAAAGTGAAATTTATTCCAAGTGAAGGAATCCAAAGCACACTTTCTCTTACTATCTCTCCATTAGCAACTTGATTATATTTAGAAAGAAAGCTAATGAACATAAATATCGGGAAAGACGCAGCAATCCATCCAAAATATTTCTTCAGCGGTCTGTAAATCAAAGGGGCTGAAGCAGAAGCAATAAATCCTATCAGAATTAGCGTTAGCATCAATAAAGATATAAGTTTTTCTGAAACGAAATTTACTAAGAATTATACAGTTTGGTAAAAATTAAAACTAATATACGACTAAATCAGTTCCTGAGGATAATTTTGAGAGTAAAAATTGAAGAGTAACTATTAAGAGTGAATTAAGTTCTGGGGTAATAGCACACAGATGACACAGATTTAACTGATCTTCACTGATTTTTTATCTGCGTAAATCAACTAAATCAGTGTCATCTGCGTGCCATTCAAATCTCTATTTGATTAACATCATCTTTTTCAGCTGAACTAACTTTCCAGCCTGTCCGACGGATTCTACGAATAACTTGTAAAAATATACTCCACTTGAAAGACCAGATGAATTGAACTCAACGCTATGGTAGCCAGCTTCTTTATATTCATTAACCAAAGTAGCAACTTCATTACCAAGAATATCATAAACTTTCAAAGTCTGCCAACTGCTCACAGGAGAATGCCATCTGATTTTAGTTGTTGGGTTTTCCGAATGGCTAGCTCTGCCAAAAGGATTCGGATAATTTTGCTCTAATAAAAATTCAGTAGGAATATTGTATTCAATCAATACGGATGGAAAAATTTTGTAGCTTCCGTCAACATCAATTTGTCTTAAACGATAAAGCAAATTTCCCGCGATTGGATTTTCATCAATAAATGAATAATTATTTCTATCCGTAGAAGTTCCAGCACCATTCACAAATCCAACTACTACCCAGTCAGAATTGTTGCTCTGAATTTTTCTCTGAATTTCAAATCCAAGATTATTCAATTCACATGTGGTTGTCCATTGTAAGAGAATTTGGTTTTCTACAATATTAGCGGTGAAAGAAGCTAATTCTACAGGAATAATTGTGTAAACGTAAATTGCAATATCATCCAAATACCATCCATCTCTATTAATTGAACCATCTGTTTTTAACTCGAATCTCAGTTTATTTTGTGCAGATGTATAACCAGCTAAAGAAATTTCTTCATTAACCCATGATGATTGAGTCCCATCATAAAGGGGTTCTCCGTTCGGTTGAAATGAACCTGTGCCGGGATTTGTATATAATCCTTGTAAAGGAGCCCACGTTGTTCCGTTATTTGTTGAAATCTTTACCTGACCATAATCATAGTTATTCTCAATATCAAACTTTGTATAAAACTTTAATTTTGGATTAGCATAAGTACTTAGATTAATTGCATCCTTCAAAGTCATAGTAACCGTCGCATTATTAGCATAATTTCCTGTTGGGCTATCAGTGTATGAATTCGGAGGCGAAACAAAAGTAGATGTAGTTGTTCCCCAAATAGGTGTTGATGGATTTGCTGATAAAGTCCATAGATTTGTAATCACATTAGTTGTATCAGCAAAAAGCATTGTTGGTGTTCCGATAATTATTCTTATCGTATCAGTTTTTAATTGAGTTACTCCACTAAATGAAGAAACAAGAAGTTTCACATTTGTCTCAGGAGGCAAATTTCCAACTGTGAAAGTAAAACTTTGATTTACAATTTGTGTCGTTCGTTGAGGTACATTGCCGATGTTTATTGTGCCGTTATTGATAGTAATTAAAGGATTGTCTGAAGAAAGCGAAAGAGAAATATTCTCACCATCACTCAATCCTTTGTTTTTAACAGATTGAATATTTAATTGAACAACATCTCCGGGATTAAAATACTGTTGAGAAAAAGAATAATTTTCCAAAGCGATATATTCTCCAGCAACCCAGGCATTGTAAAGATTTGGTTTCAACATTCCTTGTGCAAGCGGGAAAATTCTATTTGTTGGTGGCCAGAAACCATCACTCGATGAGCCAATTTCAACAGTGTATCCAAATGCTTTCTGTTTAGCGGTTTGCTCACCATACATCCAATCTCTTACAGAGCCATTTGAATTATATCCTAAAATCTGATAACTGTTTCCGTGAGTGAAACCATTAAAAGAACACATATCAGTTGAGAATTCAACGTAAGTTGAGTTATCAGGAGTAAAAGAATTTATATATCCCCATGGATAAAGAAAAGCATTTTGATATGAGTGCATATTGAAATGAGTTTTATAGTTATTCAACAAAGCAAAGTTTCTGACTGCTTGTGATTCTGGTTCAGAAAATGCAGATGGTCCTCTATAAGTTTCATCACTTGGATTTGGACTTGAACCGCTATTATCATATCCCCACATATAACCGAAGTTTCTGTTTAAGTCAACGCCGTAAATATTATTACCATTATTTCTACGATTTTTCCGCCACATTCCTCCGCCGTTTGGATTTGTTTGTCTATTATATTCATATCCATCCGGATTGAAGCACGGAACGAAAAACATTTCTCTATTATTGACTAGATAAGTTACTTCAGGATTAGTCCCATAATTTTGAAGTAGATACCACATAAAGTACATCAACGAAGCCATTGACTGAGGTTCGCGTGCGTGAATTAAAGCATCATATCCAACTTTCGGTTCGTTTTCGCTTACCGTTGGATTATCGGAAATTTTCACTGCCCAGATTGGTCTGCCTTCGTGACTCGAACCAATCTGAAATTTTTGAGTAATCAGATTGGGATATTGTAAATACATCGAATCAAGTTGAGCGACTATTTCGTTAAAAGTATAAAATCCTCCCATCGAACCAAATCCAAAGCCGTCAACATTGAAATTTTCTTTACTATGCTGAATAAAATTCTGTTTCTCAGATTCTGAAAGTTGAGGCTGGGATGAATAATAAGCTATCCAATCATTAATTAAAACTTCATAACTGAATGAAGATCGTTGCAACCTATTAAAATCATTATCTGAGATAAAAGTAATTACCGAATTATCTTTTTCAATGCTAAAATGGTCATATAGAATGCCCAATTGCTGAAGTTTACTGAGATTGTCAAAATCATTAAAGTAAATTTTTACTTGCTTATAATTTTGTGCAGTTAGGATGAAGGGAAATAAAAGCAAATAAAGAAATGTATAAAATGTTTTCATTCGAGAACCTATTAATAAATTTATAGTTCTTTTGTTAATATGATAAATTAATTTCATTCCTGCAATAATATTTCTTTAGCTCTTTTAAGCTCATCGAGTTGTTCGGCGGAAACATTTGGGAAATGCAGTTTCAACTTGTTCAACGACTGAACAATTATTTCGCTTACAATCGCTCTTGCATACCATTTTTTATCTGAAGGAATAATAAACCATTTAGCAAATTTTGTACTGGTTGAAGAGAGAGCTTCCTGATATGCAATCATATATCTGTTCCAGAAAGATCGTTCTTTAATATCCCCAATTGAGAATTTCCAGTTTTTTGTTTGGTCTTCAATTCTTTTGAGAAATCTTTTCTTCTGTTCTTGAGGAGATATGTGAAGAAAAAATTTCAGAATGATTGTTCCGTTTTCAAATAAATATCTTTCGAAATCATTTATCTGTCTGAAACGCTGTTGCCAGATGTTTTTTGAAACAAGTTTCGGAGGAATATTTTGTTTTGAAATCAGATTATGTACCCGAGCTATCAATACTTCCTCATAATGTGAGCGATTGAAAATCCCGATTCTTCCACGCTCAGGAACTGCTTTATGAATTCGCCAGAGATAGTCATGATCCAGTTCTTCTTTCGACGGCTCTTTGAAACTAAAAACCTGTGTTCCCTGAGGATTTAATCCACTCATTACATTTTTAATCAGACTATCTTTCCCACTTGCATCCATTCCCTGAAATATCAAAAGCAAAGCATATTTATTATCAGCATAAAGTTTTTCCTGAATCTCTGATAGTTTTATAATGTTTTTACTGAGAATTCTTTCGCATTGTTCTTTAGTAATTTTTTGATTAGGTATATCCGTTTTGATTTTTGATAAATCAACTTTTGAGTTTGGCTCAACGACAAAGTCAGATAGTTTCATTCAGCTCACATAATTATTTTTGAAATAATGTTAAACTAAAATAAAATATGTAATGAAAAAATTATTAGCCGTTTTTATCTTGTTTTTTATAAGCTACTCCTACTCACAAAATGAGTTTCAACAATTCATTAGTTATGTAAATTCTCTTCCGAATCAAACTTTAAAGACTGCTGCTATTGACAGCTTTATTGTTTATGCAAGAACGAGAGGAATACCTTTTATTACAGGCGATTCAGCAAATTTTATTTACAGAGGAAATGTTAGCTCTGTCTCTATCGCTGGCGATTTCAATAGCTGGAATCCGAATTGGAATATGATAAATCTGCCTCAAACAAATTTCTGGTACTACTCAAAAATATTCGAACCTGATGCAAGACTTGATTACAAATTCGTAACTAACGGCAGCAACTGGATTTTAGATCCCGAAAATCCAAAACAAGTAATGGGCGGTTTTGGACCTAATTCTGAATTAGCTATGCCAATGTTCGTTCAACCGTGGGAGATAAACTACCGAGCGAATATTCCTCACGGCACAGTTATTAACAAAACAGTTTTTAGCGTAAACGTAAATACAACTTATCAACTTAGAATTTATCTGCCACCGGATTATGATTCAGCTTCTGCAAAAAGATATCCGACTGTTTATTTTCAGGATGGATTTGAATACATCTCGCTCGGTTATGCGGTAAATGTAATCGATAATCTATTGGACAGCAATAAAATCGAACCAATTATCGCAGTATTTGTAAGACCGAACAATCGTAACGATGAATATGC
>CAKZLD010000228.1 GCA_937125135.1 uncultured Ignavibacterium sp. | reverse complement strand
GGTAATTCACTAACTTGATATTGTTTAAGTGATTTGATAAATCTTTTCGCAATCTGAACATTAGTTAGTCGTCACTGAAAAAACATATAAAGCAAAAGAATAAAAAGGTTTACGAAGATAAAAAGAATTAATAAATTGCAAGGGAAAGAATAAACAACAATAAAAGCTTGAAAATTTATCAGCCTAAGGATGAAGATGAAACCAAAGAACGAACAAAAGACACTGGAAATCTTCAAAGTAAGGTTAGAAGAAATAATCAACAAATCACATCCGTTAGTAAGACTAACAGAGTCAATTAACTGGAAATCGCTGGAAGAAAAACTATCGGTAAAGTACTCAGATGCGAAGCATTGTTTAAAGAAGATGGATGCACCAGGAAAAAGAGATCCGGTTAATGGTAGGGTTACAAAATTTAAAGTATATGTACAATGAAAGTGATGAGATGATAGTTCAGAAGTTTGTGGAAAATCCATACTATCAGTATTTCTGCGGCAATGAATACTTTGAGCACAGCTTACCAATAGACTTAAGCAGTATGACAAGATTCAGAAAAAGGATGGGCATAGAAACAATAGAAGAATTGTTTAAAGAAACAGTAACAAGTGCAGAAAGAAGTAATCAACTAAAAGAAAAAGATTTTGAGCAGTTAAATGTAGATACCACAGTACAGCAGAAAGCGATCAGTTTTCCAACAGATTCAAAACTGTATTATAAAATGCTTGAAGAGTTAGTAGATCAGACACAAAAGAGAGGGATAGTACTAAGACAGAGCTACAAGTTTGTATCAGAAAGCATTAACCAAACAAGCCGGATATTCACATGCAAAGCAGATCAATCGGGCAAGAAAAATGACTTGGAACTTGGAACAATGCTTCGCAAATGCTTCGCAAAAGAAGCTAAAGACATATTTGGGTCGAGTCTATCGGGAGCTAATAAGAAAGTCAGAATCAAATGATGAAGATTTGACAGAGAAATTATCATTGGCAGAGAGATTACTAACCCAAAGCAAAGACAGCAAGAATAAACTATATAGCATAGACTCACATGAAGTAGAGTGTATCTCAAAAGGCAAGGCACATAAGCGATATGAATTTGGAAGTAAAGTAAGTATGGTAACAACGAGTAAAAACAGTTGGATAGTTGCAATTAGTTCACATCACGGTAATCCGTATGATGGTCACACATTAAAGGCAGCGATAGAAAAAGCAGAAGAAATGACGAACTGGAGTGCAAAGAATATTACAGTGGATTTAGGTTATCGGGGACACGATTATGATCGACAGGCACAGGTAAATATAGCAAACCGAATGACGATGAAGAACAAATCAAAGAGTTTAATAAAATGGTTGAAAAGAAGATCAGCAATTGAACCAATCTTCGGCCACTTAAAATCAGAAAACAGACTTGAAAGAAATTTACTTAAAGTCAAAGAAGGTGATCATATAAATGCAGTTTTGGCAGCTTGAGGATTTAATTTAAGAAAACTTTATACAGTTTTCTTTTTGCCGATTTTGAATTGGTTGAAAAATCAGATTATTGAAAAATATTTTTTCTTTTATCAGGAATTAGACTATAAAATTTTTGTATTTATAGAAATATATGACTTTTTCAGCGAGGACTAATTATTTTTTATTCTCTCCTGAGTCTTTCATTATAAAAAGTGCAGCTTTATCATCTTTTCTCGAAAGCATCACCTTAAAATCTTTTACATTTTTCCACTGAAGCAATACTGCTCCGAACATACTCATTTCGGAAAAATCATTTCCGTAAATTTTTACTAATTCTTTTTTGAATATTTCAAATGCTCTTTTTGATTCAGCCTCATTCTCTTTTCCGTTCAAAAGCATTCTACCTCTTTGCTTGCCATCTTTATCAAATATGTATCCGACTTTAACCGAGATAGGATTAACCCAATCATAATAGGTTATCGACTTACTTTCTTTATACTCTTTCTCTTCAATTTTCTTATCTTTGATTGTTTCTTTTACAGAAACAATATCATTATCATAAGAGCCATTGATAAACTGCTCAATGCTAATTTGTGCAAATGAATCCGATATTAGAAAAATGCTTAAAATTAGAACCAATTTCTTAGTTAACATTTATACCTCTATTACGTTTTAAATTATATAACTTAAATAAACCTTACTACAAATTAATTATAAATTTTATAAACTGAATTATGAAAATTTTAATCATCAAACTTGGCGCTGCAGGTGATGTTGTAAGAACAACAACTCTCCTTCATCTGTTCAAAAACGAAACGATTGATTGGATTACCTCCAGAGAAAATTCAATTCTACTCACTGGTAACAAATACATCTCAAGAGTTTTGATATTAAATGAGTTCTCTTATCAAATATTGGAGGAATATGATTTGATAATAAATCTTGAGGATAATGTCGAATCAGCTGAGATAATTTCTAAAACTAAGTTCAATGATTTGTACGGATGTTATTTGGACAAAAATGAAAATCTTTCGTACACAGAAAATTCCTCTGCTTGGTTCGATTTAAGTTTAATTAGCAAATTTGGCAAACAAAAAGCTGATGATTTGAAATATGAAAACAAACTTTCTTTTCAGGAATTAGTTTTTAGTGGACTTGGCTATGAATTTAATGGAGAGCCATATATTCTTCCCGAAACACATCCAACAGATTTAATTGGTGATATTGCTATTTCTCCTAAAGCTGGAAATCGTTGGCCAATGAAAAATTGGGCATACTTTGATGAACTTTCTGAAATATTAAAATCGAAAGGTTATGCTGTAAATTATTTACCAACCCGACCAACTATGCTGGAACATCTTGCTGATGTACGAAATCATAAACTTTTAATTAGTGGAGATAGTTTACCAATGCATTTTGCTCTCGGTTCTAATGTAAAATGTCTTACCTTTTTTATTTGCACAAGTCCAGCAGAAATTTATAGTTATTCTCTTCAGACAAAATTAATTTCACCAAATCTTAAAGAATATTTTTATCGAAATGACTTCGATGAAAAAGCAGTTAAATCTATATCTATGGAAGAAGTTGTAGAAGCATTGAATCAAATTGGTTTTTGAATTTATACTGCTCAATATTAACCAATAATCTACTATTCGCCACATCATGGTCTTTATTCTTTCACTGAAGTGATAAATAATAAATATTAAAAAATCCAATTCTGCATTTTTCTTTAATTTTTTAATTAATCTGATTATTTAATAAAAAGAGCTACAAACCTTAGAAAAAATTTTTTCAAAATAATCTGGTATGTTTTTGGCAAAATATGATAAAAAAATTTTTTATGAAAATAGCAGCATTTTTACCAGCAAAAGGTAGTAGCAATAGAATACCAAATAAAAAACTTATTTTAAATGATGTGGCAAAAGGTATCCATACAAATGAGTTAGTAAAAAAATACGGTTTATTTTGATGAGTAATCCTACAGTAATAATTTGCTCTTTTCTTCCTTTGAATGAAGAGAATAAAAATTTATTTAATAATCTTCATCATAAACTCAAAGAGAAAAATCTTGATTTATTATTCCTAACCTCATCAGAAGGTTATGATAATATTGAATTTCCCTTGATAAAAATTCCATTTTCACTTAAAGGGTTTAATGATTTTTATGGTCATTCTTTTTTTGGAGAAAATCTTACAGATGAAGACTACTATTTAATTGAAAGAGATATTTTTTGGAATAATGACTCTCCAAGTGAATATGTAAACTATTTACAAGGATTTTATAATTGTAAATCTTTCTACAATCATCTTATTGAAAAAATTAAACCTGCTTTTGTATTTGTTTGGGGTTTTTACTTGCCTCAAATGATAATCTTCAAACAAGCTTTAAAAGAGAAAAACATTCCTGTTTATTCTTTGGAACGAGGATTTTTCTCTGGCTCTTTGATGATTGAAGATTTAATTTACAGTGATTTGAGTAATCCTGAATTTTTATCATTCCAACCAAATGATTTTTCAAACTATGAAAAACTTCGAGAGTTCTATTTTAATAATCAATTATCAAAATATCCTGAAAACCATGACTATGATTTGGAAAAATTAATTCTCGCAAAAAAAGAAAGTGGTCATAAAATTATAACTCTTCTTGGCTCACACGACACACCGTTATTTCCACGTGAAGCAAAACTTTCTCAAGAATTATCTCAATTGTTTAGTTCATCACTTGAGGCTGCAATTTCGTTTAGTGAAAATCTAAACTGTATTGAAAAATATTACTTCATAATAAAACCTCATCCAAATGATCCAAGTGATTTTTCATTTCTTGAGAATGAGGATGTTATTGTTACAAAAAGACTTTTTAACAGGCGTTTATTTGAATTATCTGATGTTTTAATCGCTGGAAATACAACTTTACAATTTGATGTTCTTTTTTATGAAAAACCATTAATTCTATATGCAAAAAGTGGCTTAAAAAATTCTAATGCAGTTTATAATATTGAAGATTTAAATCAGCTAACCAATACTTTACAAAAAGCTGTCAATAAAATAGATTTTCCTACTAAATTATCTGAATCGAAAAGAATAATTGAAAATTCTCTTCGAAGTTATATCTATTTTTATACTAATGAAAAACTTGGGAAAAACTTAAATGAACTTGTGAGTATTATATATAATAATGTAAATAAAATGAATGCTGGTGTTGATATAAGTATAAAGATCTTAGAGTTTGAGAAAGATCTCCTCATTCAAAAAAATATTTCTGAATATAAAAAGATTAATAATCTGATTTTTGCAGTTCTTCCAAAAATTAATATTCAACATGAAATTCAACTAAAATCAAAAGTTGATGCCTTAGTTGATAAACTAAACAGATTTTATTTTTCTGGTGAATACTCACCACTTCATCAAAAACTTACAAAAGCAGAAGATTTAATCTTGAACGAAAAATATAATGAAGCTGAGACTATTCTTATGTCACTTATTGATAACAAATATTTTAAAGTTTTAGCCTTAAATGATTTGTCGTATATTCAAATTCAGAGAGGAAATTATAAGCAAGCTTTAGAACTAATTTTTGAAGTATTGAAAATTGATAAATCAGAAGAAATTGCATTAAATAATCTGAACTTTTTAATTGATAATAATTTAATTGATAAAAATTACATTAGATTGAAAATTCAGGAACTTACCTTTCCGAAACTTAACTTAAAAAAAATCAATTCTTTTGAGGAGTTTATTGAGCACGAAAAATTAATGAGAGTTGAATACCAAAACCGCTACAATTTTGAATTAAGCCTCTTACCTCAAAATGAAGTTTCATTTACTTATAAAGGAATTTGTATTAACTGTTCAATACAAGTTGATTTTTACGTTGATTTTTGGAACGCTTATCATAATGAAGGTAGAAAAATTCCAAACTGGCGAGAAAGACTCGTATGCCCAAGCTGTAGTTTGAATAATAGGATGCGGTTTACCTTTCATCTAATAAAAGAATTATTAAATAACTCTGCTCCACCTAAGATTTACATTACAGAACAAACGACTTACTTCTATGAATTCTTAAGAAGAATTCATTCAGATTTGATTGGAAGCGAATATCTTGGTAATTCAATTGAACTTGGTGAGATGAATCAAGCAGGTATTAGAAACGAAGATTTTACTCAACTTACTTTTGATGATAAACAATTTGATATGATAATTTCTCTCGAAGTTTTAGAACATATCCCAAATTATTTAAAAGCGTTATCCGAAAGTTATCGAGTACTCAAAAAAGATGGGAAATTTCTTTTCAGTGTACCTTTTATTCGAAATTCAAAAAAGAATATTGTTAGAGCAACTGTTGATTCGGATGGAAAAATAAATCATATTCTGCCACCAGAATATCATGGAGACCCACTTAATAGAAATGATAGTTGTTTGTGCTATTATCATTTTGGTTGGGAGTTATTAAATGAATTAAAATCAGTAGGTTATTCAAGTGCTTACGCTCTTTTAGGTTACTCTACTGAATATGGTTATCTTGGAGGAGAGCAGATTATCTTCGTCGCTGAAAAATAAACGGTTAAACAGTTCCCAAATAATTAGTGAAAAAAATATAAAATAAAGATGAATAAAGAAGAATTACGACATAGCTTACAGAGTTTTTTAAATAATAATGAATATAAAAATGCAATCAATTATTTAAGTGATTTAGCTGAGACTGATGATAGAGAGATTAAAATAGAGGCTCTTTATCAATTAGGGAAAATACAATATTTTGAAAACGAACTCGATTTGGCAAAAGAATATTTTTACAAAATTCTCTCTATTGATCCAGCACATTTTTACTCCAAAATATTCCTTGCAAAAATTTACGAGAAAGAGAATAAAATTACTTCATCAATTAAATTTCTAAGACAAGCTTACAATGAAAATCTATCTCATAAACAAATTGTATATTCAATAAATTCTTTGGTTGATAAACTTGAATTTGATGATCAGAATGCCAAATCATTTGTGGAAACTAAATATGAAGATTTCACATACAAAAATGACTTCCCTAAAATTTCAATAGTTATTTTGTGCCACAATAAAGTTGAATACACTGAAAAATGTCTTGCTGCACTATTCAAAAATACGAAGTATCCAAACTATGAAGTTATTGTATTGGATAATGCATCTGTTGATGATACTCCAGGATTATTAGAAAGTTATGGTACAAGCATAAAATTTCTTCATTCAAAAGAAAATCTTGGCTTCGTGGGTGGAAACAATTTTGCAGTCGATTTTGCTGAGGGCGAATACATAGTATTTCTCAATAACGACACTGAACCTCAGGAAAATTGGCTCATAAATCTTCATAAAACTTTCATCTACCATAATGATTGTGGAGCTGCAGGTTCAATGCTAATTTATCCTGATGGCAAATTGCAGGAAGCAGGTGGCGTCATTTTCAGCGACGCAACAGGATGGAATTACGGTAGAAATATGTCCATTCAAGATTCACGATTCACTTATTGTAGAGAAGTTGATTACTGTTCAGGAGCGTCTTTAATGATTAGAAGAGATTTGTTTTTTATTCTAGGAAAATTTGATATTCAATTTGCTCCGGCATATTACGAAGACACCGACTTATGTTTTAGCGTTAGAAAAGCTGGATACAAAGTTTACTTTAATCCTTTTTCGAAAGTGATTCACCACGAGGGTGCTACTGCTGGTACTGATTTAAACTCTGGTTTCAAAAAATTTCAAGTTATTAATCATCCTAAATTTATTAATAAATGGAAAGATGAATTAAAATACCAATATCCTAATGATGAAAAACTTCATTATTTATTTTCTGATAGAAACAAAGGAAAAAGAATTTTAATCATTGATGATATTCCCCCACTTCCTGATAGAGCTGCAGGAGCATTGAGACATTATCATACTCTGATTCAAATGATTGAACTTGGCTATAAAATCACATATGTGCATTTGATGGGCAAACAATACACCGATGAAGCTGGGATTAAATATCTTTCGGATTTTAAAATGAAAGGTGTTGAATTTATCTGGCTCAATTACGAATATTGGTGGAGTTTCAGAAAAACTGAACAAGCAAAAGATTACATTAAAACTTTGATTGATTCACTCGATTTAAGAAAGAGACATTTTGATTTTGTCTATATATCATTTTGGTACATTGCAGAATATTTTGTTGATCTTATCAAATCCCAAATTCCTGATGTACCTATTCTAATTGATACGATGGATTTACATTATCTGAGAGAATTAAGACAAGCGGAAATTTCCAAAGATAAAAAATTATTGAGCACTGCATTAGAAAATAAAAAGCTTGAACTAAATGTTTATTTAAAGGCAGATTGCGTTACCACCGTAACTCTGAAAGATAGAGATGAATTACTAAAAGAAATTGATAAACCAGTTTTTGTCCTTACTGATGTTCACGAAATAAATGAAACCATTCCTGATTTTGATGAAAGAAAGGACATCGTTTTCGTTGGAAATTTTAATCACAATCCAAATGAAGATGCAGTACTTTATTTTGTAAAAGAAATTCTTCCAATTGTTAAAAGTAAAATCCCTGAAATTAAATTTTACATTGTTGGGAATAATCCAACAGAAAAGATAAAATCACTTGCTTCAAAAGATATCATAGTCACGGGCTGGGTTCCTGACGTAAAAGAATATTTAAATAAATGTAGATTAGAGATTGTACCTTTAAGATTTGGTGCTGGCAATAAAGGTAAAGTTGGGGAAGCTTTAGCTAATGGAATTCCTTTAGTAACTACAACAATTGGAGCTGAAGGAATGGGAATAGTTAATGAAGAACACGCTTTTGTTTCTGATGATCCTAAAACTTTTGGGGATTACATAGTTAAGCTCTACAATGATAAAGCAATTTGGAATAATTTTTCTGTTAAAGGGAAAGAGTTAGTTAAATCTCAATATTCATCAGAATTGATGAGAAAAAGATTGAAGTATATTTTCAGTTACAATAAGCGAACATTAAAATCATATCAAGCAAAGAACTATCCAGAACCACCGCTTGTCAGCATAATACTAATAGCATTTAATCAATTTTATTATACTTTAAAGTGTTTGAATAGCATTAAAGAAAAAGTAAAAGTAAGCCACGAAATTATTCTTATTGATAATGCATCATCCGATAAGACAAAAACTGCCTTTGATACAGAAATTAATTTCGTACGCTATTTCAGAAATGAAGTTAACCTTGGATTTCCTGCTGCGGTTAATCAAGGCATTACTAAAGCTTTGGGAAAATTTATTTTAGTTTTGAACAACGATACAATTCTTACTGATAATTTAGTGGAACGAATGTTAGAAATAGCTGAAAGCGATGAAAAGATTGGTTTAGTTGGACCTTTAAGCAATGAAGTCAGTGGCTTACAAAAGGATGATAATGCAAAGTATCAATCAATCGAAGAAATGCACAAATATGCTGAACGATTAAGAGAAACAAATAAAAATGAATTACTTTATTTTCCAAGGTTAGCATTCCTATGTACTTTGATTAAAAGAGAAGTAATAGAAAAAATCGGTGGTCTTGATGAACGTTTCTCTCCTGGTAATTATGAAGATGATGATTTCTGTCTGCGAGCACAATTAGCTGGTTTCAAAACTGTAATAGCAAAAGATACATTCATTCATCACTTTGGTTCAAGAAGCTTTAAAGCTGATGGAAATAAAGTTTATCAAGATAGATTAGATAAAAACAGAAAAATATTCTATAATAAATGGAACGTAACACCAGAAGATGTTTGGCTGAAAAACATGCCTATTAAAACCCGACAATATTATTACCCAATTGAGATAGATAAATTTTCACAAAGTTTCAATCGAATTAAATTTCATCTGGCTGATAATGAAATTGACCTCGCAATTCAAGAACTGAATTCTGCTTTGGAAAATTATCATCAAAGTAATTCTAAAAATTTAACTTACGATAAGCTGCTTGAATTAGCTGGAGATATTTACTCGGCAGCCAACCAGATAGATAAAGCTCAAGAATATTATGAAAATTTACTTAAAATGTTTCCAAATTCTTCCAATGCTTGCTTTGGATTAGCAAAATGTCTTTTAATAAATGATAATATTGAGGCAGCGAAGGTTATGCTTCAATATGCCGTGAAACTTGATAGTAATAATTTAAAAGCTGTTGAGCTGTTAGAAAAACTCAATAATTCTTGAGAGGATATTTTGCCCCAGATTACTCTATCAATGATCGTAAAGAATGAAGAAAAACATTTGAAAAAATGTTTAGATTCTGTTATTAGTTTAGTTGATGAAATAGTAATTGTTGATACAGGCTCTTCCGATAAAACTTTAGAAATAGCCAAATCATTTAATTCTAAAATTCTCCACTTTGAATGGATAAATGATTTTTCTGCTGCAAGAAATTTTGCTTTAAAAAAATCAACCGGCGATTTCATTCTATATTTAGATGCAGATGAAATATTATCCGACAAATCAAAAAACTACATTAAAAACCTTGTTAAGAATAAAGACAAAATTGGTTATCTCTGTACGATTACAAGTATTGATGAATTCAGCAAACAAAATAATTCAATTCAGTATGTTAGATTTTTTAGAAATTCAGATAATATAAAATTTGTTGGAAAAGCTCACGAACAAATAACCGATTCATTGATAGAAAGTGGTTATAAAATTCTACCTTCTGAAATTGAAATAATTCACTACGGCTATAACATTTCAAAAGATGAGAAGAAAATTAAGGCAGAAAGAAATTTGAATCTTCTACTAAAAGAATATGAAACAAATAAATCTGAATATATTGCTTTTCAAATTGGTCAGTCATACTTTATTCTTGAAAACTTCGATGAAGCTGAAAAATATTTCAAACAAGCTATTTCAAATGGCAATTTATCAAAGGATTTACAAGCCGAAAGCTATTCTTACTTGGCTCAAATAAATCATTTCCGATTTGATATTTCAAGCACTGAGGTTAATATCAAAAAAGCTCTCTCTTTGAATAACAATCAACCATTTTACTATTATCTTTATTCAAAAGTGCTTCAGAGAAAAATGGATTATCAAAATTCTTATTTGAACCTCAAAAAAGCATACGAGCTAAATAATTTCTTAAGCAAATTAAAAAGAAATAATATTCAATCTGTTCATCTTAATAATTATGAAGTACTAATCTCTTTGATAAGTCTTTCAATAAAAAATAATGATAGAAAAAGTTTGAGTTTTTATGGGAATGAATTGTTTAAAGAAGTAAAGAAAAATAATTATGAAAATAAAGAACACTACGGAATGCTTCTAAAAATATTATCGGGAAACCATAATCCAAGCAACAATGATTTAGTAAAATTAATTGAAATTATTGATGAGATTAACCTTGAACTTTTTCTTCTTATTATTGACTCCATTTCGGATGTTCAAAATAAATTAGAGGTCGTCCTAAGGTTAAATAAATCATTTCCGAATAATGTCGAATTATTAAAGAGAATCGCAATCATTTTTAATAGCGATAATAAAACTGAACATGCTATAGAGATTCTTGAAAAGAATTTTGACAAAATTCAATCCGATCCTTCTACATTATTTTATTTAGCATCATTTCATATCAAAAACAATAATTTCAGAAGAGCATTAGAGATTTTTGATTTAATTGAAAATAAATTTCCTCAAATCTCTGCGTTAAACTCTAAGGTTAATGAAATTAAAGAAAAGATAAAGCAATATATTTGAGGTGATTGATTTGTTGTCCCACCAGGGTTCGAACCTGGACTCTTCTGATCCAGAGTCAGACGTGTTGCCAGTTACACCATGGGACAATTTTCTATTGCAAAAATAATTAGCTGAAACAACAGAACAAATATTATTTTCATTTGATTTAAAATCGCTTCTTTATAAGTTTTAATCAAAATTTGAAATAAATATGAAAATTCTATCCTTCTTCATTTTGAATATTTATCTCTTTGCTCAAGTAAAAACTAATTTTTTATATGAGTTCGGAAATTTTTCAAATGCCTCTTCGTTTACAATTTCGTCGAACGGATTCATTTATGTTACAGATATAGGCAGAAATGAAATTAAAAGTTTTGATACACTTGGAAATCAATTAAAAGACATTGGTGGTTTTGGATGGCAGAGTGGATTGTTCGACCAACCAGTTGATGTTTTTGCGAATCCACTTTCTGTTTTTGTGGCTGATAAGAACAATCACCGTATCCAACAATTTGATAGAAACTTAAATATTGTTGGAGCTTTTTCGAATCGCAATGATGAAAATCCGGAATATAGTTTTGGTTTTCCGCTTTCTGTCACAATTTCAAATCAAGGAGATATGTTTATTCTTGATGGTGAAAACTTCAGAGCTTTAAAGTTTGATATGTTCGGAAATTTTTTAACTAGTTTTGCTGGTATTGATGCTGGAAGATTTCGAATCTTAAGACCTTCCTCGATGGCAATTGATTCCAGAGGCTTGATTTTCATCGCTGATGAGAAGGCAATCAAAATCTATGATTCTTTCGGAAATGGATTGAATAAAATTGATCTCAAACACAAAATAAAAAATATCAGAATACTATTTGATGAATATACAATTGTAACTAATGACTCGATTTACAAATTATTTATTGATAATGATTCGATAAATATTATTCCAATTGAAATTTCTCTCAATGAAATCTCTGACATAAAATCCGCTTTCATTTTCAATAATAAATTATATTTACTGCTTTTTAATAAGATTCAGGTATTCAGTCTTGAACCATAAAATTGATTATAAAGTTTTTTCTGTCTTAATGTTGAAAATGTTATTTATCACGTTTTCTATAGTTTGGTTTGCAGGTATTTTAATTCCAATGTTATTAAATGAAAATCAAATTGACTATTATTATTTCTTGAAAATGCTCTACAGTCCTGTTTGTCATCAAAATCCGGAAAAAAGTTTTTTTTATAATAACTTTCAATTACCAGTTTGTGCGAGATGTTTTGGAATCTATCTTGGACTAATAATTGCAATAATTGGAGTTCAATTTAATCTTAGAAATAAAATTTCTCTTAGATTTCTTTCTCTATCACTTCTTCCAATGGCAATAGATGTTGCACTGTATCAACTAAAAATTTATACTTATAATAAAATTGTTTCAGCATTCACTGGAATTACTTTCGGTTCAATTTTATTTCTTTTTATTTTTGAATCAATAACAGAATCAGTTATGGAAAAAAATAAATGAAGAAATATTTCCCGATGTTGATTGCAGGATTTGGTGCTGCAGTGCTTTCGGTAATTCCAATTCTTAAAGGATTTAGTTGCTGTCTTTTAATCCCTTTTGCATCAGTGATGTCACTTTTTTTAGATATCAGAGTTAACAAAAATTTAAATAGAATCAGTTTATCAAAAGCAATCTTGTTTGGTTTTTTAACAGGATTATTCGCAACGATTTTTATTGTTAAGTTCGATCTAATAATTACATTTGTTGCAAAAACAAATGACTTTGTAGAATCTCTGCCTCAGTCAGAAATTATTATTAATCAAATGAATTTAGGAAGTTTTACCGAAGAGCCGATGAAGTTAATGAAATCAATGGCAGATGAAATCAGAACAAAAGGTTTTTCATCATTATATGCTATTATGATTTTCTTATCAAATTTTATTACAAATTCAATCTTCGGAATAATTGGAGGATTAGTCGGAATGGGAATATTCAATAAAAAAATTGGACATTTTACTGAATGATATCAGGTTTAATTTTTGCCATTCATATCTTTTTTATGTTGTTTATTTTTACTAAGAAATGGCAGGAAGAGTCTCTTACTAATGCTTTTCTAAATCTTATTTTGATAATAATTTTATTTACTGTTGGATGGTCTGTTTCTGGAATGATTCTCAAAATTTTTCTTGAACCTCAGGGTTTTAGTCTTGAATTGAATAGAGATACATTATCCCTGATTTTTCTGACGATTGTAGAATATTTCTTTTATAAATTTTATTACAAAGATGAATTTATCTCAGACGATAAGGAAAAACAATCTGCGCAGACTGATCAACCTGTCTGACATTCTGTGGAAGCGGTTCAAATCTCCATTGCCAAAGTGAGTTAATTGCTGCTTGTTCTAACTTTGTATCGGCTTTTGTTAATAATGTAATTGAGCCAACAGTGCCATCTGGCTTGATCAAAAATCTTAACTTAATATCAATTTCTTTTTGAATACCTTCGGGATATTCGGGTAAGATATAAGAATAGATTTTTCTTGTTCCCATTCCACCCCAGTCAATGTCAAAACCTAGACTTCCCTTTCCATCTGTTAAATTTCCTTGTCCTTTAGTATTAACATTTGAATTCTCTTTTTTAATTGTTTCAGTCCGATTTTCTTTTTTTGTCTCTTTACTTTTATCAGCAGGATTTATTGTATTGGTTTCGTCAACTGATTTAGCTTTTGCAAGATCAACTTCTTTTACTTCTTTATTTTTAGTTTCTTCAACAATTTCTTCTATCGGTTTTGCATTTTCTTCAGTTTTGTTTAACTGATCACCGATGGCACCCGAAGATCCGGTTTGACCAGAATTACCAAATGAAATCTCAACAAAATCCTGCTGTTTATATTCCATAGATATATTTATGAACCAAAGAAGTGCAATTATCAGTAGATGAGCTGATAAAGAAATAAGATAAGAAAGATTATTTATTTTCTTGTTGCTTAACATAATCACAATTTTTCTTTTTCGGTTTCAATTGTAAACTTCGAGATTTCAACAAGTTTAGCTGCATCAATTACTTTGATTACCATTTCAATTGGCACTGACTTATCTGCTCTGATAATTAAGTTATCATCGTTAATCAGAGTTTTCATTTCTGTAAGTTTGGAAGGCAACATATCAATACTTACCTCATCTTTTCCGGCATAAACTGCTCCACCTTGAGTGAGTGTAACAATCATTCTTGATGGCTCTGACGGTTCATTTGTCTTCGAACCGGGTAGTTTAACTTTCACGCCTGTCTGAATAACAAATTGCGATGTCAGAAGGAAGAAAATTAGTAGCAACATCACAATGTCTGTGAGTGATGAATAAGCAAAAATACTTAATGGCTCTTTTGAAGTTTTGAATTTCATATTCCGCTCATCTATAATTCAATTTCATCGTCAATTTCAGCTTCAGTAAAATTCTCTTCCTGAATAACTTCAACAACATCATTGGCAACAACTTCAATCTCACCAACCAATCTTTTAATAGCACTTAAAAAATAATTATAAAAAGCAAGTGCCGGAATTCCAACAATTAAACCGAAAGCTGTGGTAATTAATGCCTCCCATATACCGCCAGCTAAATCGCTTGGATTAGCAGCACCAGCTAAATCTTCAATTTTCATAAATGCCTGAATCATACCTGTAACAGTACCAAGAAAACCTAATAAAGGAGCGATTCCTGCAACAGTCGCTAAAATAGTTAATCCTTTTTCTAATTTTGATATTTCCTGATTGCCAGCATTTTCAATTGCTTCTTTAACTCTATCGTGACCGAATTTATATTTCTTGAGACCTTTTCTCACAACATTCGCAACAGGAGATTTTTCTTCCATACAATGGCTTATTGCTCCAGATATATCTTTCTTTTTTATAAATCCTCTAATTCTTACCAGAAATGCCGGAATGTTTATTCTCGCTTTTCTTAAAACAATAAATCTATCTATAACTACTGCCAATCCAATAATTGAGCTAAATAGTATCAGCCACATTATTATTCCACCTTTAAGGAATATTTCTAATAAATTCATATTTCTCCTTTATTATACTTTACTTGAAAATTCTTGGCTTCATCAACTGATTTGAAACCACTAACTTTAACTCTGAACCAAGTTCCACGATTTGGTATTTCAATTTTCTCGATGAAACTTGAATAACCTTTTGACTTAATCTTATCTACTTCTCTTTGTGCAACAGATTCACTTCGAAAAGAAGCGACCTGAGCTATGTAGTTATCTCCTGATTTTGATATTGTTTCTGAAACTTTTTCAACGTTCACATTTTGTGTATGAACTTTTTCCTGAATTGGTTTTTCAATTTTGTTTGATGTATTATTTTCTTGAACATTTTTTACATCAGACGATTTTTCAGGTGAATTTGTTTCGATTTGAATTTTACTTTCAATTAAATTATATACTTGCTCTTCTTCAATCGGAGGATAAGGATAAGTAACTGGAATTTCAAAACTTCTTTCGATTCTGTTGGTGTTTTTGTCAGAAACATTGTAGGATATTTGTTCTCCTGCCCGATTCAAGAAATTAAAATATTGTGGAAAGAGATAATAAAGTATCGATACATTTATAGCCACAATTAAAATGACTGCTAATATCCAAACTTTAGAAGATTTTCTTGGAATTTCCTCTTCTGAAACTTTAGAAGTTGAAAATTCTCTCGATTCTGATTTGTGCAGTAGTTCTTCTTCAACAGTCTCTAATTCTTCTTCATTAAATATTTCATCTTCAAATTTATTTGCAAACTCAACTTCATCTACAATGTCATTTTCATCTTGTATTTTTTCTTCATAAGATTCTTCAGTTTCAAAAGCTTTTTCAATAACTTCATCCTGCTGATATTCATTTATTAAACTTTCAGAAACTGATTCTTCTTCTGTTTCAATTTCTTTTATTACTTCTTCTAATACATCTTCTGTTAATTCATCTTTAAGTTCAATACTTTCTTCAACTATATTTTCTTCATTAGGTGCAATGATATTTGTTGTGTCTTTATCATTGATTTCATCTTCAGTTAATTTCTCAACTTCCATTTGATTTTGGAAAAAAGAATCAATTGAAATTTCCTCATCATCAGAGCTTATCTCAGAAATAATTTTATCCCATGAGATTTCATCAGAGATTTCTAAATCCTCATCAATAGTTTCTTGTTCAGAGTTAATTTCAGTATTTGCGTAAGCTAATTCAGATTGGAATGTGTTATCTTTTTCTAAAAAAGATTTATTATCAACAGTTTGCTCTTCAATCTCATCTAATTTTAACAATTCATTAAAAATAGAGTCATCTTCTTTTTCTGAAGGAGGCAAATCTAATTCAGTAAGTTGTGTTAATGGTAAGAATTCCGCTTCATTCTGAGGTTGCTCCAAATCTATTATTTCATTTTCAGCTTTAGAGATTGATTCAGAACTTTGATCAATTAAAAGTTCAGTGAAATCAGCTGCGATTATTTCATCATTTGGTAAATCATTTCCTTCTGCTGTTTTTTCAGGGTATTCTTCTGCAATAATATTATTGGTTATTTCAATCGCCAATTCTTTTTCTAAATTGATACTCAGACAAGGTATTTCTATTTGATTGTTTTCAGATATAACAGAGGAAGAAATCAATTTTTCAAGCTTTGAGTCAAACAAATCGTAATTTTCATTTTGTGAACTTGGAATAGGAATTATGTCTGACTGAACTAGTTCATTACTTAGAAAGTCTTTTTCAGTACTGAGTGAAAATAAATTATCGAGCGGATTAAATTCAAATTCAAATTTTATAGGCTCAAAAAAAATAAATTCTTCATTTATTGATTCGTCTAAATTCTCCGATTCAGAAAACACAATAATATTTGAAAGAGTCTCAACTTTATGATTGTTTTCAATATTTCGGTTTGATGAAACTTTAAAGTTAATTTTATGGAAAAATCCAAGTTCATCGATTTTTATCTTCTGACCCGGATTCAATAATTCAAATAGTTTAGCAATTAAATTATCAAGCAGAAATGACTTATAAGTTCCCTGACCGCCAATAATTCTAATCAGTTTTTCTTGAAGCTTTTTTCGATTCATTAAAAACCTAAAAATTTAACATAAAAATAATCATCAAAGTTTATATTTTACACCTAAAATTACATCAAAAGGTTTCTCCAAGTAATTGCTCCAAATGTAATTTGAATTGTTAATTAAATTTTCTAAACGTACAAAAAAGTCAAATCGCTGATCAAAATTGTAATCTAAAGAAACTCCCAAATTGATAAAATTGTCAATTTTGCTCTGATTATTTAAATCAGTAAAAGTTCTTCCCGAATATGTGAAATTTAAAGTTGAAGTCAGCACTTCACTAAAAGTGTATCCATAATTTGCATTGATTTTGAAGGACGGAACATAAGGAATAGTTTTACCAGTGTCATTCGGTGCTGCATTAATCTCGATTGATCCAAAGAAAAATCCTAAAGGTCCCGGATAAAAATTAAAGTTCATAAACGGAGTTAAACTTTTCACATCAGAAAACGCTAAAGAAAATTTTCCTTTCTCCTTCTCATAAAAGTAAGGAAGAGAATCCGAACTGAAATAATTAACACCTCCAATGATTTCGAAAAATTTTTCATACTCATATTTTACAGATAACTGATACTGCAAGGTCTTCGTCACCATCAGATTTGTTGCCTTTGTAATGTTAAAGTAAGGATTTCTTGAAAGAAAATCTGCAGGAGTAAAAAACTCAGCTGTAGGATTGAATTCTCCTAAAAACGTAAAATTAGGAGCAAGTTTAACTGCTAGTTCAGCATATGGCATGATAAACTTGTTCTTAGATGATTTTGATATAGTAAATCCGAAAGAACCTTTAGCAAGTGAAGTAAATTGAAAACCTGCAGTTGGTCTAATAAGATAATAATTTGATTCATTATGATCAGAAGTATCATTTGATATTGAAGAATTTTTATATATACCTGATAATCCAATATTGAAAAAAGATAATCTTAAAAGTGTACTAATATTTAAATCAATAAAATTTTCTTTGAAGTTCTCAGCGCCTAATGAAGTGAAATTATTACTTGCATTTACTTTAAACAAGAATGAAGAGTTGTATTCATTTTTTATGTTAAGATTGCCGAAAAGATTTGTTAAACTTCTTTTTTCTAAAGGATTATTTGAACCGTAAAATTTGTAACCTTTTGTTGACAAATCAGCATTAAATCTGAATTGAGTTCCGGGCAGGAATGAAGAATTTATGTCAGTCCAGTATATTAAATCTGCCCCACCAGATAATCTATAGTTATCACTATTATCAACAAATTGTCTGCTGTAAATTCCATTTAGTTTTGATCTGAAAATTCCATTTTCAATTGGCGTAGCATAAAGAACATCCAAATTCGGAAGTGAATATAACCCCAAAGCTCCGGATACATAACCTTTATAGAATTTTGTTGAGGATAATAAATTCAAATCATCTCTCACGGGCAATGAAATTTCCTTAACTGGAATTTCTTCTGGTGAATAAACTGGTAGTACGAATTTCTCTGAAAATGTACTTATTAGAAAAGGATTTAATTTTTCAGACTTTTTAATTTTTATAACTTCTTTTCCTGTAATTACGAAATCAGGTAATTCTACCCCGGCAGAAGTTTTACCTTCTTCTTGAGAAAAAGTAATTGATGTAAATAAAATAAATAAGAATAAAAAATTGAAAACTCTCATTTTAATTTCCTTAATTTATCCTGAGCTTGTTTAGCGTAATGAGTTCCTTTGTATTTAGTTATTATGAGTCTGTACATTTCTTCTGCTTTTCTTTTATCTTTTAACTCAGCATAACAATCACCTAAAAGCATCACAGAATTTAATACCCATTCCTCATAACGAGAGAAAAAGTTTTTTACACGATTAAGTTCTTCAATTGCTTGTAAATATTTTTTCTGTTCGAATAATGAAACTCCCAAAAAATATTGAGCTTTAGCGCCAATATCATCAGTTCTGTTTTTCGAAATATTGCGTAATATTTCTTCGGCTTTATCGTATTTCTTTAATGTTAATTCAATAATTCCAATTTCCAACTTTGATTTCTCGGCAAAAATATTTTTTGGGAAATAAGAGATGACATCTGAAAATGATTCATAAGCTCCCTGAATATTTTTCATCTCTGCAAGGACTAAGCCTTTGTTAAACATAATTTCAGGTAGTTTAAGAGAATTTGGTAATTCATTGATACCAAGATTATAATTATCCAGAGCTTTTTGAAACTGACCAATTGTGCGATAGATGGCTCCAATCTCTAAAATAGAAGAAGCTGCAAATTCGGAAGTTCTGTAAAGATTGAAAACATTATTGAAATTTATAATTGCTTCTTCATTAAGGTTCAAATACTGAGCGCTTTTACCAATCCAATAATAAGCGTCCGCAACTAATTTGCTCTTAGGATAACGAACTATAAAATTTTTAAAAGCTTCTTTGGATTCGCTATACATTCCTTCACTATAATAGATTTCTCCCTTTTTGAAAAATATCTGATCTGAAAAACTTAAAGAGGGATATTTTAATACAAACTCATCAATATAATTTATTGCTTGAGAAATCATTCCTTTAGCAATATAACTTAACTGAATACCGTTTACTGCATCAAAAACAAAAGGTGAATTTGGAAATTCAGCAGTAACTTTATCATAGTAAAAGATAGATGAATCATACAAAGCCATATTAAAGTAGGCGTCACCAATCGAGTTATAAACATTAGGTATAAGATCAGATTTTGGATACCTGACAAACATCTCTTTGTATTTTGAAATTGCATCGGTGTATTGAGCATTTTGAAAAAATATCCACGCAATTGTGAACAAAGAAGCCTGTGCATATTCGGAGTTTGGTGCCAGCTCCAGAATTCGATTATATTCTAGAATGGCTTGTGATGACTTACCAGATTTATAAAGTGCTTCCGCATATTGATACCTTGTGTAAGGGTTATCTAATTTACTTCCACCAATTCTGAAAATATCTTCATAAATTTTGCTTGCAGATTGAAAATTTCTGCTACCGAAATAACTATCTGCAATTCGTAAATAAGCATCATTATAATATTTACTTTTTCGAAATTTCTTCACAAAATCAGAAAATGAAGCTGCTGAATTATCATAATCTCCAAGGTTAAAATGACAATACGATTTCCCATACATACTCAATTCGTTGATTTGTTCATCCGAGCCGAATGCATTTTGAAAACGATTCAATGCCTCCTTGTAATTTTTCAGAGCAAAGTAATTTTCAGCATAGTAGTAATTAACTTTTTGAGGCTCAAAGTTCCGATTAGTTTTTTCAATTTCAATCAAATCACTTAATGATGAATTATAATCATTAGTCCAGAACTTAGAAATTGCTAATCCAAGCAAAGCTCTTAATCTTGTCTCTGTTGAAATTGATTTAATATTTTTTACTTCATTGAAATAGTTAATTGCTGATTTATAATTACTTTTATTTAATTCAATTTCACCGAGCGATGTTAAAGCTTTTGCACGAACTTCCAAATTTTCCTGTTTATTTGCAGAGACAAGAAATTTACTCGCCAGATCAATATTTCCTTTTGATAAGTAAATCAATCCGATAGAAAATTGAGCATCTTGAGCAAGTTTTTCATTTGGATATTTATCTAAAAATGATTTAAAGATTTTTAATGCTTCATCTTCTTTACCAGCATATCTTTTAGCCTCGCCTTTCCAATAATAAGCTTTAACAGCAATCGAATCATCCCCATTTGATGCAAAATCGAATATTCTAAAAGCATCATTGTATTTTTTTTGCTGAAAATAAGACCACCCTAATCCATATTGAGCTTCCCTGAAAAATTCTGATGAAGGAAAGAACTCCATTAACTCAAGAAATTTTTTCTCTGCGTTTTTGTAATCTTCAATTCTGAAGTAAGCATTTGCAAGTAAATATAAAACTTCGGCTTTGCTATGTGCATCAATATTATCCAATGATGGATTACTAAGTTCAATTATTGAAGTTTGATAATCTTTTAATTTGAAGTAGCAAACGCCTATTCTGATTTGAGAATTGGTTATTAGTTTTGAATTAGGATAAAAAGAAAGTAATCTGTCGTAATAATTTACCGCATTCTCATAATCTCCAATTTTTTCATAAAGATTTGCAAGTGAATAGATTGAGTAATCAATAAATTTATTTCTTCTTTTATCATTTATCGCGTTTTCCAAAAAAAGAATAGCATCTTCGATTTTATTTTCTGCAGCAAAAGTTTCTCCAATCCAATAAAGAGCACTTCCGGTGTATTCGCTATCAGAATAATCATCAAGCAACTGTGTCATTCTATGCCTCGATTCTGAGTAATCGCCTAAATGATAATAAATTAATCCAAGCTCAAAAAGTGAATGTTTTCTAAGATTTGTCCAATGAAAATTATCAGCTAAGAAAGCAAAATTAGTTGCTGCCTCATTAATCCTATTTAAGTTCAATAATGATTTTGCCTGATAGTATTTTGCTGATGCATATTTTTCATCAAGTAAATTATATCCTTTGAAAAAATCAGCAAACAAGATTGATGATTCGGTATATTGACCTTGATTGTATGCTTCAATTGCTTCGGTGTACTTATCAGAAATATTTTGTGTAAATGAGATTTGATAGAGAAGCATACAAAATAAAAGTATTTTTTTCATAGATATTCCTGAAATTCAAAATTAGACTGTAAAAAGAGATAGCATTACTGTATTAAAATAGTGAAAATTATTCCGAATAAATTCAATAAGTTTTAATAACATTAAATATTTTTCTATTTAAGACGAATGAAATAAAAAAAAGTCTGACCATCAATTAAAATTTCAGGACAGACTTCTTTAAATCAAAAAAATTAAAAGAAACTATTTCAATAAACCTAATTGATATTCAGCAGTGCTTTTATAAGTAGGATCGGTTTTAGCAAGATTTAAATACTCTTTAGCTTTCGTTATATCTCCTTTGTTCTTATAAGCTAAACCAATATAATAATTAGGTCCGCCCTTACTAATTTTATTTCTGTATTTAAGAGCATCTTCAGCAGCTTTTATTGCTGCATCATAATTGCCAAGCTCGACATTCAGTTGTGCAAGCAAGAGAAAAGCTGAATCATACTTATCTAATTCAACAGCTTTGTTGAGATATTCAACTGCTTTAGCACCACTTCCACCCTTCATAGCTTCATTACCTAATTGAGTGTATGCCAAGGACATATTTTTTTTGACTTTATCTTTGAATGAATTATTCTTTGAAACATTTAAAACTTTTTCGAAAGTTTCGATGGATTTTAAATAATCTTTCATTGAAAAATAAACTCCGCCAAGAGCATTCAATGCAGCTTCATTGTTTGGACTTAACTGAAGGGATTCTTCTAATGCGCTTTTGGCTTCAGCAAGTTTATCACCTTTCCTTAAAGCAAGACCTTTTTGATAAAGAATTCTAAAATCTCTACTAATTTTAAGAGCCTCATCATATTTTTGAATTGCTCCGTTATAATTACCAGCTTTTAATAATGCATTACCTTCATTGTACAGTTTCCCAGCATCAGGATTCATATCCTGTGAGAAGACTAAAGAATTAAATAGTATTGAAAGAATAAATAGAAATACAAAGTTTTTTTTCATCTGAGACATCCTTTTTTTTGTTTTTTATAAAAGGTGTGCGGAAGGCGGGACTTGAACCCGCACGCCTACGCGGCGCCACCCCCTCAAGATGGTGTGTCTACCAGTTCCACCACTTCCGCAAAAAATCGTGCGAAAAATAGTTTTGTTGCAGATGAAAAACAATACTTTTTATATTGATGTTTATCGAGGTGGACTTCTTCTCTTTATTATCAAATCTCTGATTTCTTCTCTGAATCTTCGTTCAAATAATAATAACTTGCTAATTTGTTCAGTTGAAAGTATATCGTTTAATGAAAGAATAAATTGCTTGCGTTTTGTTTCAATTTTTTCACGATTAGTTAATATCTCTTCATTTAATTTTTTCAAAACAGATTCTTTAATTTCTCCACTATTTAATATCTTATCAATTTCTTCCATCGTCTCATCAATTCTTTTTTCGAGAGCCTCTATCTCTTTTCTATGTTCATTTCTTCTTGCAAAAAATCTTAAAGATTGATCTTCAGTCATATCAACAGATTCAATAAGTTTAATTCTTTCTAATTGTTCTACCCTTGGCATTCTTTGCCATTCCTTTCTTCTCATCTCCTGTGCATTTACATTTTGAAAGAATAGGATAATCGTAAATAATAATAATAATTTCATAATTACCTCAGAGAATTTTTTTTGTTATTAGTTCCTGATAAATTTCTTCAGCTTCTGTTTCCGGAAGTACATTAAAATTGTTATCTATATAAAAATAATTTTCTAAAAGACTTAACCTATTTTCTTTATCTGTCATTTCTTCAATAAGCAACTCATCTATAATCTCTTTGTCAATAAGTGAAGCCATATTTTCAAGATCATCTTGCTGAACGAAACTTAGTTCATAAACATTATCGAATTCATCATTTTCACTAATAATATCTCTTTTTGAAAAGTTTAATAAATAAATGATGGCGATGGTAAAAATTATTACCAAACCTGATGCAAAAGCCGGTTTAAAAACAATTGATTTTTTTTGACTCTTGCTTCTGAATCTCGGAATTATATTTTCTAAATAATCTTCAGAGGGTTTGAACTCTTTCGATTTACGAAGCAAAGAATATAATTGATTAAAATTCTCATATTCTTTTTTTAAATCAGCGTTTTGATTGATTTCTTCAAATAATTTTTCCTTTTCGGATTCATTCAAATTTCCTTCGAAGAAATCAATAATGTTTTTATTTTTTTTCATATTTCACCAGAAGTTCTTTTAATTTATTAACAGAATGAAAATAATTAGCTTTTAGAGCACCAACAGATTTGCCGGTTATTTCACTAATTTCTTCATATTTCAATTCTTCAAAATTCTTCAATATAAAAATTTCTCTTTGTTTTGGCGGAAGTTTTTTAAGTAACTTTTCAATTCTATCAAATTGCTCTTTCCCTTCAAGCATATCTAAAGGATCCAATTGATTAGATTTATTTTTTCTCAATTCGAAAATCGAAAATGCATTTGTCAAATTTCGTTTTCTTATATAGTTAATTGCTCTAGTCATAGTAATTCTATAAAGCCATGTTGAAAAACTTGATTCGAACTTAAATGTATTCAATTTTTTGTAAAGAACCATCAAAACTTCTTGTACAACTTCATCAGCATCGAGGTGATTACCTAACATTCTTCTTGCAAGCATATAGATTTTTTGCTGATGTTTTTTAATTAATAAATTAAAAGCTGACTGATCTCCTTCCAAAAATTTTTCAATCAAATTAAAATCTTGCTGCTTTTCGTCCATACCTTATTTTTATCATTTTTGACACAAAAACCTTACAATTAGTTTAATCAAAAATAATTTAAACCTAATTGAATCTTCGATTGTCGAAACATTAAAATTTAATCAATAAAAGAGAGGTTCGAAAATGAAATCCAAAATAATTTATTTGATAATATTTTATCTGATTTTTTCAGGTCTAAATTCTTTTACAGATGCTCAAAGAAGATTTAATAAATTTGAAATGCCTCCTCCACCGCATTTATTAGAAGAGCTAAAACTTACTGCTGCTCAGAAGGATAAAATTGAGGAACTCATATACAATCACCAAAAACAAATGATTGAGCTAAGGTCTGAGCTTCAACAAAAACTGCTGGAGATGAAAAAATTAAGAAGCAGTTCTGAATTAAGCAGGAGCAAACTAATAAACATAACAAAAGAAATTAACGAAATTCGAAACGAAATTTCATTAGCCAGAGTTAATCATCAAATGGATATTTACGAATTACTTGATGAAACTCAGAGAAAAATCTGGAATGATAATCGTCCATTTAATTTTGGCAGAAATTTTGGAAAATTTAGAAATTGGAGAAACTGCTGGTAACATAACCCTCTCGAGTGCTTTTGTTTACATAATCAAGAGCACTCCCCCTCCCTTTTATTATTTTCAAAATAAATCATTTGTCGTATTTTTAATTCATCTACATTTAATATCATTGCTAAGTAAATAACAATCAATAAACTATGGAGTAAATTATGAAAAAAGTCTTCTTTTTTGTTTTGTTCTTCGTTTCAAGTTCTTTGGTTTTTTCACAATCTTTAGATGAAACTCTCGCCAAAATAACTGGAGATGCGAGTAAAAGTTACGTTTCTCCGATAATTTCAGCATTCGGTTCTAACTTAAACACAGGCTGGGTTCATCGATCACCACAAGCTAAGGTTTTCGGAATTGATATTGAGTTTGGTGTTGTAGGTATGGCTACATTTTTTAGTGATGAAAGCAAAACTTTTTCCTCCAGAGGTTTTTTCAGATTTGACTCTTCCCAAGCTGCTAATATTGCCGCCGGCATTTCACCAGAGATTAGAAATGCAGTAATAGATTCAATTAGAAGTCGAGACTTTATGGTTGAAATTTCAGGACCGACCATTGTTGGATCTAAAAATGATTCAATAAGAGTAATTTTCCCAGGGTCAGTTATAAATGGACAAACTTTGGGCAGAAAAACAATTGTGCTTCCTGTTACCGGTTATCTTGAAGAATTACCTGCTTTACCGCTTTTTGCTCCTCAGTTAACTTTGGGAACAGTCTA
>CAKZLD010000227.1 GCA_937125135.1 uncultured Ignavibacterium sp. | reverse complement strand
TTTGGGGCTATAGCTCAGCTGGAAGAGCGTCTGAATGGCATTCAGAAGGTCAGCGGTTCGATCCCGCTTAGCTCCACTTTTATTCTCTACTTTTCACTTCAATATTTTTTTCTTCGCTTCTAAAGAGCGCCCCGAATAGAATTCGGGGAGGTCAGCGGTTCGATCCCGCTTAGCTCCACATTGATTTTTTCTACCTCTAATTAATAATCTTCAGTTAAAAATTGGAAATGTAGGACAGACTTTAGTCTGTCTTGGCTGCTCAAGTATTCAGCTCTATAATTAGTAACCCATAGCTTCAGCTATGGGGATCCAGAACAGGGTACGTAAAGCATTCTCCTTCCACCCACCGTTAAAACTGTGGGTTGCTTCATTCATCAGCCATAACAGAGACAGCCCTAACTTCAGCTATGGGGATGTTTTGATCCCGGCTGCTTCTTCAAGCATTTCTGTTGTTACCGACTTTGGTCTTTCGAGTGGATAGCCTAATCCTCTATCCCAAATAATATTTGCAGTTACACCAAGAGCTCTACCGACTGCAAATAATACTGTATAAAAATCATATTCCTTCAAACCGTAATACCACTGAATTACTCCGGATTGAGCATCAACATTTGGCCAAGGATTTTTTGCTTTTCCTTGTTCAAGAAGTATCGGTGGAACAACTTTATAAAGTAAATCAACATATTTGAATAGCGGATCTTCAGGTAAATTTTTCAAACAAAATTCTCTTTGTGCTGTGTAACGCGGATCTGTTTTCCTCAAAACTGCATGACCGAATCCTGGAATAACTTGTCCTTCTTTTAATGTATCCCAAACAAATTGTTTCATTTCCTCTTCTGAAGGAACTTTGCCTCCCATCTTTTCATAAATTTCCTGAATCCATTTTAATACCTCCTGATTTGCTAAGCCGTGCAGAGGACCAGCCAAACCATTTACCATTCCTGATATTGCATAATAAACATCCGATAGTGCTGAAGCAATGAGATGACCTGTATGAGCACTTACATTTCCACTTTCGTGATCACTGTGGAGGATAAAATACATTCTGGCAACATCATCATAAGGTTTATCTATTCCAATCATATGTGCGAAATTTGCTCCCCAATCAAGATTTGGATCAGGTGGTATTATATTTCCATTTTTATATTTTAATCTGTAGATAAAAGCGGCGATAGTAGGAAGTTTTGCTAAGAGATTTAATGAATCTTCTAATGTTGGAATCCAATAATCATTTTTATGAAGATGTCCTTCTTCATATTGTTTGAAAAATATGGATTCTTTTTGCATAGAAACTATCGCTGCGGAAAACATCGCCATTGGGTGAGAATCAATTGGCATCGCTCTCAGAATATTAAAAACATATTCCGGAACTTCCTGTCTTTTCTTAAATTCATGCTTTACTGATTCAACTTCCTCTTCATTTGGAATATCTCCGGTAAGAAGGAAATAATAAAATCCTTCGACTGATGGCATTTCTCCATCTTTAACTTTAGGAAGTTTTTCCATCACTTCAGGAATGGTTAATCCTCTGAATCGAATTCCTTCATACGGATCAAGATATGAAATATCAGTTATTAAACATTTAATATCACGAGCTCCACCGATAATTTGTCCTATATCAACTTCATCAACTTTTACATTCCCGAATTCTTTTACAAGGCGGGCGGTTCTTGGTCGCCAGGCTTCAATTTTTTCTTTAAGTTTGTTTTTTAATAATTCAGACATGAATCCTCCCTTTAGGATTGTGTTTTTGAAAATTTGGATTTTATCCAAGTTGTACTACAAATATAATAGATTTTAATTCAGTAATGTTATTTCTTTTCCCTTTTGTGCAAGAAAAATTTTCCTCTTCTTATTTTGAAGCAAAATTAATTTTGCCATTGAATTGATAGATTCTTCTTCTCCGTGAACCAGTATAATTTTTTCAGGATTTAATTTTTCAACTATTTCTAATAATTCATTCTTATTTGAGTGAGATGGAAATCTAAAGTTTTTGATATCGCAATTCACTTTTATCCTAGAAGATTCATCTAAAAAAATAGACTGATTTTTTCTTGCTTTTGAAATCAAATAACCTGGAGATTCCGGATCCATATATCCCACCGTGAAAATAGCAGAATGCTTTTGTGATAACCATTTAATAGCAAAATCATAAGAGCTGGTTCCTTTAATCATCATTCCACTTGAAGCAAGAACTATTGAAGGTGATTTGAAAAAATCCTTACAGTTATTTACTTCGTTATAATCCAAAGTTGGAATACTAGAAATCTCAAATTCTTTGTCTATTCTGTTTGTTGTGTATCTGTTCAAATCATAGACGCTTGAAATTTGTTTACCAATTCCTCCGACAAAAAGGTTTACATCTGCTAACTTTCTTTTTTTGATTAAGATAAAAATCATTGAAAGGATTTCCTGCATTTTGCCTAAAGCAAAAACAGGTATTAAAATTGAGCCACCATTAGATAAAATATTATTTGCTTCCTTTGCAAATCTCTCTGCTTCTAAATCCCATTCAGGTATTTCTTCAACTGAAGTTGCTCCATAAGTTGTTTCCAAAATTAAAACATCAACTTTGGTTAAAGGCAGAGTTGCTCCAGGAAGAATTTGTTGCTTAGAAAGTTTAATATCTCCGGTATAAAATATTTTCTTGTTCTGATTCTCAAATAAAATTCCAGCCGCTCCAAGTATATGACCTGCATCAAAGAATTTTATTTTAACATCAGAGTTTGCTCCTCCGTAATAGGATGACAATACTATTTCTTTTTCATACTCAAGATAATTTATTGATTTGATTAGTAAGTCAACTTCAGCATGTGAATAGGGGACAAAATCTTCATCACTAATTTCTTTATTTAATATTGATACAGCGTTGTGTAAAACCAATTCTGCTAATGCACGGGTCTGAGGTGTGGAAATAATTTTTAAGTGAGGAAATTCTTTTATCAAAAAAGGAAGCGATCCAATATGATCCTGATGAGCGTGAGAAATAATAGCATAATCAGTAGGTACTTCTTTAAGTAAGCTAAAATTCGGTAAAGATTCCTTCCCTTTTTTCTTTGGATCAACCCCAGAATCAAGTATGATTCCGTTACCATCAAAATTCAGATAATAACAATTTGCACCTATGAAATCACTTCCAATGTTTTTAAAGGTAATCATTTGAGAATAAAATAAAATCTGAGAGAAGCTGTTTAAAACTTAAATCATTT
>CAKZLD010000226.1 GCA_937125135.1 uncultured Ignavibacterium sp. | reverse complement strand
TATCCTTCAGTTCCACAGTTAGTCAAAAGAGATTCGACACAATTTTTGACTTCATCAGTAAGATTGTAATTGATAATGATAATTGAAATCATCAGCTCATTTTCCCTTTTACATTTTTTCTGAAATCAAGGTAACCTTTAATTGCAAACTTTATCTTTAGGTATTTCTCTCTTTCATACAATAAAAATTTAATAATGTTATTTCTGATATTTCGAGATTCTATGATAAAGTAATCCGGGAAATCTTGTTGATACTCTTTTTTCAAATAAAAGAAGTTTCGAACTTTATAATACCATCTGAATGGTTTATGATTCGGCGGATAGATCTTTTTACCGATAAAATTCTTTTCTAAAAGATTTGCTTCATTATGAATAAGAATAGAACTGTTAACCCGCAAAATTCTATATCCGTTTTTCCTCAGACGAAGACAGTATTCTATATCAACATAGTCTATGAAATAATCCTCTCTGAAAAATCCGACTTTCTTGACAGCACAAAGATTCAAAAGGTTGCCCGATGTCATTACATCTGAAACTTCTTCGACGTTATGATTAGTTGATGGCTTAGTAAAAAATTTATTTTTATGAAAAGGAGAATAGATGGCAACATCTTCATTCTCTTGAATAGTTGATATAAGTACTTCAAGTGAATTACTCTCAAACTCACTATCCTGATCCATTGTCAGAATAAATACAAAATTTTCTTCCAAGGCTAATTTAATTGCAATATTCATCGAAGCTGCGATACCAATGTTTCTTCCATTAAAAACATAATTTACTTTGAGATCATTTTTAAAGTGCTCAATAATTCTGTCATTTGAATTATCAGAGTTATCAATTAAAAATAACTTTTCAACAAAAGGCAGAAGAGATTCTGCTCTAATAATTATTTTTTCATCTGGATTATAAAGAGTAATTACAGCAGCTATTTTTTGTATATCGAACTTATGCATTGAATTTTCCGAACTTGCTTTTTTTATAATCGAGATAACCTTTAATAATCATCTTTATTTTCTTCAAACGTTGCTTCTCAAATAACATCATATCTAAAAATTCTCGCATAAAATGTTTAAAATCTTCTTTTACATAATAAGGGAATTGATGTTTGAATTTTCTATTTACATAGAGTCTGTTTCGAGTACGATAATAAATTCTTATTGGATTATGATGAGAAGGATAAAAATTAAATCCCATAAAACGAATCGTTTCCGATTTGCCAAGTTTGTGATATAGAATTGCCTTATTAACTTTTTTAATCTCATATCTTCTAGATTTTAACCTCAGACAAAATTCGTGATCGACGTGATCAATAAATAATTTTGAATCAAATCCGCCAACATTTTTTGCAGTATTAACCCGAATAAGATTACCGCTCGTCATTGTGTAGAGAATATCTTCTATTGAATCATCCTCTTTCAATTTGTGTTGCTCGGGATCAAAATGTTTTGCAGTTACTAAAGCAATTTTTTCATCAGTTGATATAACATTATAGAGATTTTCTACAAGATTATCAGAAGCCTTACTATCTTGATCCAAAGTAAGCAAAAATTCAAATTCATCTTGAGTTGCTTTATCTAAGGCTAAGTTTAATGCTTCGGCTATTCCTAAATTGTCATTAAATCTTATGTACTCAACTGTTGGCTCAGAATTAAAATATTTACAAAGACTCTCACCCAGCTCATTCTCGGAATTATCAATTAAATAAACTTTGGATACTTGACTAATAACGGATTTTATATTATCAATTAAAGACTCAGTTGGATTATATAAAATAATTACAGCAGCGATTCTGTTTATCATCTTCTCAATCTCAATTTAGATATTCTTTCTAAAAGAAAAACTTTTTCTGATTCTTTAATCAGGAATTTCCAAGTAGTGATTATAAAAATGGTAACTACAGAAATACTTAATAAAGATTTCGACATAAAATTCTTCAAATAAAAAGGCAGTATGTAAACTGTTAAAGTTGAAATTATAATCGCAATCAATAAATTACTCTCAAGCTTAATTCTAAATTTTTTATATACAATTAAATAATTTATGATTGCATCAAGTCCAGCAGCCAACATCCAAAAAAAAGCAGCACCAATTATCCCATACCACTTAATGAACAAATACATAAAAAGTAAATAGATTGGCAATTCAATCATATTTAACACGGCAGGAATATTTGGCTTTCCAATTCCCTGGAAAAAATTATTTGGAATTGAGGATAGACTACTAAACATAATTCCAATTGACAGAAATTGTAAAACAAGTACACTCTTTTCTGCAAATTCAGTATCGAGCCACACATAAAGCCCTTCAAAACTGAAAACTGTAATTAAAAAAACTACTGGAAAAACGATAAGGAAAACAAATTTAGCAGCTCTCCTAAATAGATTCCCTGCCAATTCAGGATCTGAAACATAAGAAGCTGAGAAAGCCGGAAATAAAACTCCAACGAAGGCAGTTGGAAGAATAAGAAGTTTGGTAATCATCTCATAAGGAGTCGAATAAAAAGTAACATCCGTAAGTGATAATAGAGAACTGATTAAAAATCTATCTGAATACAGAATTACAGGTCCGACCACATTTACAATTGTAATCCAAACACTAATTTTTAACACAGGCTTTAAGGTTTTAAACTTGAACAAAAAAGAAAAATTTTCTGATAACTTACTATTTGTTTTCAAAGCACCTTTTAGGTACATAAACCAGACTAGCAATCTTATAAATAATAAACTGAAGACTATCCAAAAAAGACTATTGACTATCAAAAAGACAAAATAAGGAACAACAAAAGTCGAAACGCCTAAAATTATTCTATAAAAATTAACAACATCAAATCTTTGATAAGCTTCGAGTAAACCTCTAACTGAGGTAGTAGAAGCAACCAAAGGAATAGAAACGACAATAAGATAAAATGTCTCGAGACTTTCTTTATAGTTCTCCGGGCGAATTTGAATGAACTTTTGTACTAATGAGGGTACGAAGAAAAATCCTAATATCATAACAACCACAGAAATCCAAAAGAGAAAACTTAGCGAGTTCCAGAAAATCTTTGGAATATCCTGAGATTCACGATTACCAATTTTTTCAGAAATTACCTTAGTAACACTTTTTCCAATGCCAAAATCAAAAAAACTAAAATATCCAATCATAACCCAAGAAAGACTTAATAAGCCAAATCGTTCTTTTCCCAAACCAGAAATCAATAAAGGAATAAAGAAAAATGCAAAAATTAGTGGGACTGAATATCCCATTAAATTATAAAAAGTATTCTTAACTAACTTTTTATTGGAGAAATCAAATTTATGATCTGCTTGTTCCAAGTAAGATAGCTGCTTTTTTATTTTGTTTTCTTTTTACTATTTGAGAAATAATAAATATGCTTAAAATGTTGAGGGTTAAACTTATTATCCAGTAGCTGGTTCTTGTTATCATTACAAGAAAAGAAAATCCTATAATGATATATAAATAAGATAAGATGACAAGAATATATAAACTTCCTTCTTTAACTAACCGAAACCATAGGTATGTCATTAACAAACCCAAAAGGTATGGAAATAGCAACAGACCAAATACATTGAAATCAGCGAAAAGTTCTCTAATAAATGTACCTGTGTTAACCCACATAGGAATAAAATAACCTTTCTGATATTGATTTGGTCTTTCAACAACATCCAATCGGTCTAAAAAATTATAAAGAGGCAGTAAGGTGTTTTGTGCAAAAACATTTCTTTCATCTTGTCTGTTTACAAATTCATTTAAAACCCCAAGATGAGCACTTAGATATAAATAAACCGAGGGCGATAATATTAAATTTCCCTCTAATTCACGAAGAGTTTTTGAGGCTCCTTGATATTGTTCAAAAGAAACTCTTGAAATTTTCACTACAGATGCGGCAAAAATCAATAATGCTAAAAGAAAAGTAATTGAAATTGTTGCATTTGGTTTTGAAAACCTAAACTTATTTTCATCATTGATTGTAAGACAATGTCTGAATAGCAAAAACACAAAAATGAACTCAAATAGTCCCAATAATATTCCGGCTCTACCAATAGTAGAAGTCTCTTTTATTATTATTCCAATAAAAGGTAAAATTGAAAGAAAAGTAAATTTACCTTTATATGCAGTATAAACAGCTCCCCAAAAGACAGCGACATATCCAAAATTTGACACAAATGGTACTTGTCCTTTTATTCCACCTGCCTCTGTGTTTAATCTGTAAATTGTCAGTGCATTTAGAAATACCTTAGGAATGCTACCGAACATATCAATTAAAACCATCCAATGTTGTATCGCTCCGGCAATAGATATAAAACTGAAAATGAATAAAGAGTATTTTACAACTTTAGCATCATCGGCAAATAGATTATTAAACGATAACTTATTAATTTCAGTTTTTGATTCCTGATGTGAGAATAGTTTTCTTATACTCAGATAAGTTAATGTTCCAAGTATTAATGATAAAAAAGTAGAAATTATAAATATCCAAGTTGCTGGAACAATTTCTTTATAAGGCAGTAATCTGAGTTCGTAAAACAAAATCATTCCAGTCCATATAAAAGTAAAAAGAGAAAGATGATTGAACCACCTGTTGAAGATATATTTCCCTAGTAAAAAAGAAATAAAAGCTATAGTAGGAACAATTATAAATATCATCTAAAGCTAAATCTTGATTTTATAAAAATTCAACACTTTGCTGTAGAAATTTTTTAGTTTTATTTGAAGAGGATTTGAAAATTCATTTCTTGTTACAGCACGTTCACCCAAATAAACAAAAGGTATGTGTAAACATAACGCCAAAAGAAAAATACCAATAACAATGATAGACCTTTTAGGACTGTCTTTTAGCTGAGGAGGAACGGCTTTATCAATAACCATCACCGTCGGCACACTCTTCTGCTCTTCAACTTTAGCTTGTTCATACATCGGCATCACAAACTCAAGAATTGCCTGTTGAATTTCAACTTCTCTGAAAATTCTCAAGTAACTGATTGCGATATTTGGCATATCCTTGAAAGCGTAAAGAATATTTGATTTAGAGGTGAGATCAGATGAATTTTTCAATTCCTGAACTTTTTTCTTTAATAAGTTGACTTCCTGTTGAGCTATATTGTATTGTGGAGAATTCTCACCATATTGTTGCTTTAAGAAGAACGCTTCAATTTCTTTTCTTGTCAATTGAGTTTCAATCTCTGCAGCAGCTTTGAATGTTCCCTCTAATTGATCGGGAACAGAGACTATTCCGAATTTCCTTTGAAAATGAAATAAGGAGTCCTCGGCAACTCTTAAATCCTGAAGATTCTTCAAATATCTTTGCTCAATAAATATTCGATTGTTTTTAGCTCGTTCAATATTTAAAACGATATTCATACTATCTATCAGTGCTACAAAATAATTTGATATTGATGCAGCAACTTTCGGATCTTTATTGATAACACTTATTTCTATCATTCCAAACTCATTGGGATCGGCAGATAAATCTTTTCTAAATGCTTTTATTGTTTTATCATAATTGTTTTCAGAAATTTCATAGTAATCAATCAGGTTAAATTTGTTTATAACATCGGTAAGCGCAGTACGACTATTCAATATACCAAGCAGTACATCTTCTGAAGTGCCAGCAACCCCAAACAATTTTGCTCCCATTGAAGATATTGATGACTTTCCACTTAATAAACTTGTCAATCCTCCGAATGCAGATTGAGTATCTGGCGGAATCATTATTGTTGCAGTTGCCTTATATTTATTTGGAAGCAAAAGAACAATCGTTACGGTAATTGCAGAAACAATCAGAAGGTTAATGATTAATATTTTTTTCCATTTATATAAAATGTAAAAATAGTCCGATATCGTAGGGGTTTTTACTGTTGTTTCTTCACTCATATAATTTTTCCTGATTTAGTTACGAATTATGCAATTTTTATGTATTTGTTATGCGGAATAATTTTATCAAAATAAATTTTAGCCTAAAATTCTCATTTGAAAAATAACAATATTATTTTTGATATTAAATTCAATAAAACTTGAGAGTATTTGCAATTGATAATTGATAGA
>CAKZLD010000225.1 GCA_937125135.1 uncultured Ignavibacterium sp. | reverse complement strand
TTTTCCGTAATGGATAAAACTCTACCGTTGTTTCTGCTAAGCATCCCTCTCTCCGCAAATGAGAAAGATAAATTCTTGTCTTCATTAAGCTTAATAATTAGTTTAAGTTTACTGTATGAATTTCAAAGAATATTTATTCGAATTAGGTTTATCAGCAAATCAACACATCATTGTTCACTCGAGCTTCAAGAAGATTATTAATTCTTTTCATTTTATTACTCCAAACGAAGTAATTTCTGAATTAAAAAATATTGTAAGCAAAAGCGGCTCACTTATTTTTCCAACATTTACCTATTGCTTCAAAAAAGTTTCAGGTGATTACGAAATTTTTGACAGACTGAAATCAAAAAGTAAAGTTGGATTGCTTTCAGAAACTTTCAGATTGAGTGATGGCGTAATCAGAACTTCTTCACCAACACATTCTTTTGCTTTATGGGGAAATGTTACAAAATTCCTTGATGAAAATAATTCACCCGAAAGTCCACTCGGCGCAGGAAGTGTGCTTGAATGGTTAACACATCAACAGAATTCTTTTGTACTAATGCTTGGAACGGATTTTTCTTCTCTGAGTTATGGTCACTACCTTGAGGTTGCCGCCAAAGTTCCGTGGTTTGATTACTCACCATGGGATTATATGAATGTATTACCAATTGGAGTTTCAACTAAAGGGGAACAACAACTAGAAGAAATTCCCGGCTGTGCAAAGTCTTTTGTTAACTTTGAATCATATCTTCTCAAGGAAAATTTAATTCACAGATATGGATATGAAGGTTTAACATCATATTTTATTAGTGTGAAATTATTATTCGATGAAGGAATGAAATTCTTTTCATCACATTATGAAAAACTTTTATGTGAAAAGAATACTTGTCTTGCCTGCGATTCAAGAAGGAGAAAATTTTTATGAGAATATTTTTACTTTTATTTATAACACTACTACTCACTCATTGCTCTTCACAGAAGTATTCTGAATCAGATTTCTATTCCAAAGCAACGTTGAAATCTGAACGAGATAAATTTTTAGAAAAGACTATCAATCAAATAATCAATCAATCATTATCTCTTCCGTTAAATGACTCTACTGAAGAAAAATACATCTCAGCTTTCTGGGCGATGGAATTGATTCAATATAAAAGTGAATTGACAAATGAAGTTATAAGAAAATCGCTTGAAGATTTTCAGAATCGTTCAGCAAAATTTCAAAGAGCTTTGTTGGAAGTAGTTTATACTTTATATCAAAATGAATTCGATAATGAAATTGAAACTTTAATTCCAGCACTGAACAACGCAAAGCTTTTTGCAATGTGTATTCATTATCTTAAAAATTCTTGCAGCATAGATAAACTCAAAGAATACACCAACGGATTCGAATTAAAATTTATGAAAGCTGCTGAAGATCCAATTATTAAGATGTTGAAGTATGATTTAGAAAATGATTTTAAAGTAAAAACATCCATTCCGCCTCTTTCTGATTTGTTGAAGCACAATTTTGGTGGAAATAAAATTGTCATTTACTCGTTGCAGAGAATGAACCGTGATTATCCAGGCTTGTTAGTAATAAAAAATGCAGATGGCAAATTCCTGCGGGATAAAGATGGTGAAATATTTTCAGTTCCACAATTAGCAAGGGCAGTAACTAATCTTCCCGGTTATATCACAAACGGAAATACACCCGAAGGTATATTATCAATTCAAGGATTTGATGTTTCCAAAAATGTTTTCATTGGACCCTCTCCAAATCTTCAACTTGTTCTTCCATTTGAAGTTAGTCCTGAAGTATATTTTCACCAAGAATTGAAAGATTCCATTTGGATTGATGAGCATTATAAAAATCTACTTCCAAAAAGCTGGAAAAATTATTTACCAATATATGAATCATTTTATGCTGGTAAAGCCGGAAGAAATGAAATAATTGCACACGGAACTACAATTGATCCTGATTTTTACAATGGAGAAATATTTTATCCTTTTACTCCTTCGCTTGGTTGTCTTACAACAAAAGAAATCTGGTCCGATGAAACAGGCAAACCAAAAGAAAGCGATCAAATAAAGTTGATGAATAAACTAAAATCTTTAAGTACTTATGATGGATATTTTGTTGTTGTTAATATTGATGATAAAAATTCATCAGTTGAATTGAGCGAAGTAAAAGAAATTTTATTAAAAGCAGAAATTAAATAGATATTAATGTTGTCACATTGAGCAGGTCGAAATGTGGCTGTTATCTTTATTGGTGAATCGTCATCCTTCGACAGGCTCAGGATGACAGTTAATTCTATATGAAAAACTAATGTGCATAATTGATATAACAATCGTTGTTTCCTATCTGATTATAATAACCTTGATAGGAATTTATTTCGAGAAAAAAGCATCAACGGGAATTGAATCTTACTTCCTAGGTAACAGAAAAATTCCATGGTGGGCTCTTGGTGCATCCGGAATGGCTTCTAACTTTGATGTAAGCGGAACAATGATAAACGTTGCATTAATTTATGCTTTCGGTGCTGTTGGATTTTTTGTTGAAATGCGTGGCGGACTCGTTCTAATTATGGCTTTCCTTATGATTTTTATGGGAAAGTGGACAAGACGCTCAAAAGTGATGACTTTATCTGAATGGATGACTTACAGATTTGGTGATGGAATTCAAGGAAAATCTGCACGAATAATTTCTGCTATATCAACTCTTATAATAACAATAGCAATTGTCTCTTACTTTGCAGTCGGTGCAGGAAAATTCATTGGAGATGTTTTAAATATTCCTGAATACTTCGGTTTTTCATCAGAGTTCTGGGCTGCAGCAATTATCATTTCATTAACTACTTTATACACAGTTGCAAGTGGATTGCAAGGTGTTGTTTGGACAGATGTTTTTCAGGGTATTTTGATTTTCGTTATGATAATTGTTGTCTGTTCAATTGCAATTATTTCTGCAAATATTCCTGATGTTTTTTCAACTTCAATTCCACTGAAAGATGGAAATTTTCAATCTGTACAAACCACTAAAGATTTATGGACAAGTATTTTACCTTCGTGGGAATTAAACTTTCCTGAAGACTCTTCTTATTCAATTTATAATCTCTTCGGAATTGCTCTAATTTTTTATCTGATAAAAGTCATTATTGAAGGCAGCGCAGGAACAGGCGGATATATGGCTCAAAGATTTTTTGCCACAAGAAGTGATCGTGATGCAGGATTACTTTCTTTGTTCTGGACATTCCTGCTTTCATTCCGCTGGCCATTTATTGCTGCAATTGCCGTACTTGGAATTTCTTATGGAGTTAGTAATGGTGATATAATTTCTGATCCTGAAAAAGTTTTACCAACTGTTATCTTCAACATTTTACCAACAGGATTAAGAGGATTATTAGTTGCAGGCTTGATGGCGGCTGCGATGTCAACTTTCAGTTCACTGATAAACTCTGGAGCTTCTTACTGGGTTAGAGATATCTATCAGGAGTTTATAAACCCAAAAGCAAGTCAGAAAAAATTAATTATCCATAGCAGAGTTGCTTCCTTGTTGATTGTATTATTCGGATTAATTCTTGCTTCGGGGATGAAAAGTATAAATGAAATCTGGGGATGGTTAACAATGGGACTTGGAGCAGGAATGGTCGTGCCGCTTTTAATTAGATGGTATTGGTGGAGAATGAACGGTTATGGTTTTACAATCGGGACTATCTTTGGAATGAGTTCAGCGATAATTCAAAAATTATTTTATCCTGAAGCAACAGAATATCTTTCTTTTGCAATATTAGTTATATCCTCTCTCTCAGCAACAATAATTGGAACGCTGTTAACAGAACAGACAAGCAAAGAGACACTGATTAACTTTTATAAAACAACCCGCCCTTTTGGATTCTGGAAACCAATTCAATCAAGTTTATCTGAGGAAAAGAAATTTCAGATTAATGCAGAAAACAAAAGAGATATTATTGCAATCTGCTTTGCTTTGCCGTGGCAAATAGTATTATTCCTCACCGGAATGACAGTGATTCTGAAAAGATTTGATTTGTTCTTTTATTTGTTTGTAATTCTGATTTTTCTCTCGATTGGACTTTACCAATTTTGGTTTAGGCATTTATCCGATGAGGTAAGAGTTGACTAATATTGAGAATAGCCCCGATCTTCAGATCGGGGTAATTAAATTTATGTAGTGTTCCGGGCTTTAGCCCAAATAATCTTGCCGCAAATCCTCAAACCCATATTTAATTCTGGACTCTTCGATCTCTTCACTAAAACTTTTAATTCTATTATGCTCTTCCTGATTTTTTATATATTTTTTAACTCTATCTAAAATTGATTTGCTTACAGATACTGCTATATAATCGTCTTGCCATTCAAATTTAGCTCTTAATAAATTGTTTTTATTAATCCAATGAGAAGATTCACCTTTGATTAGCTGTACAACCTTTCCAATAGTTTGATCAGCGCCAAGGGATATTAGTTTATGAATATGATCAAGAACGCAATTAATAGCTAGAATAAAAATTCCTTTATCTTTTGCATTTGTTTTTGATATGCTCAATCAAAATTTGTTTTAAGTCTTTTGTAATAAGTTTCGCTCTGTTTTTTGTTGACCAGATTAAATTCTAGTCACCTATTCGCCCAAATTCTGAACTGAGTGCCTTTTTTTGATTTTACCCGATAACCAACTGAGATTATTACATCTAAAATATAGTATTTGGTTTTGTATGTTTTACCATCCGAAGCAGTTGTCAAGTATTCCTTGACAACTGATTTTTCAAATAGTTCACCTTCTTTAAATATGTTATCGATATGTAAACTAACATTTTGTTTACTAGTTTGAAATAAAATTACCATTTGAGCTTGTGTCAGCCATACAGTTTCATCCTCAAGCTTAACATCAAGTTGGGTTGAACCATCTTCAGCTTTGTAAATAACTATTTCACCTTTTGGGGCATTTAATTTTTTCATAAAATAAATTCGTTTCTGTTAATTAAATATAAAAATATAGATGTTGAAATTACCAGAGCGACTAACTTCGCCAGAATATTTTTTTCTTTGTGAAGAAGCTTGTAACAAGTGCAGCAAGTAAAGTAAAGATTAGTCCTTTCAAAAATCCGAGCCAAGGGTTGATGAGAAGATTATTAAGAATTGTTGATAAACCAGTTAATGCAAGTACCGGCATAACAAAATTACTTCCTGAAATGTATGCAATCATCGGATTCTGGCCATTCTCAACTAACAGATTTATGTACTTGGATTTTTTCCAGTAATCGCTAATGACAGAAAAACTAATTAATGCCATAAAAGCTAAACCGGATGTAACAAGATAATAGCTTAGAGTTGATGGATCTTTTTTTATTCCACCTTCAAAAGATTCAAAAGTAAGTCCGAGTAAAAGGAAGAATGTTCCCCAGCCAAATAATTTATTATAAAGATCTTGCAATTGCGTTTTAGAATTTTTCAGCAACAAATATCCAACCGAAAGTAGAACTAAATTTCCGAAAAGATTCAGTACTAATTGACGACTGTATAATCCGAACAGGTTCAGAATAATAATACCAACACAAATCAAAAACAGATAAAGAAAATTCATTCTGCTTTCTGTAATTGTTTCATCGGAAGTTGTTTTCATCCATTGGTAAAAAAGATCTCCAGCAATAGTGCCGGGTAAAACAATGAACAAATACTGAAGAAAATAAAATTTATAGATTTCCGGAGCAGGAGTTAAATTCCAAATGAAAGCTGTCCAACTTCCCTCAATGTTGTGTGTAATTCTGAATGCAAGAAGAAAAGCCAGAACAGAAAGTCTGATAAGTAAATTATCTTTTGTAATTAACCAGATGATGGAGCCGAATAAAGCGACATTAGCAAGAACTAGAATTATGATATCACTTCTGCTTAAAAGAAATCCGCTGCCTTTGGTGTATGTTAATTGCGAAAATAAAACAACAGCAGCAATTCCAGTTATAATTTTTATAGCAAGAACTAATTTTGAATTAATTGATTTAGGAAAGCGATAATAAATAAGAAATAAGATAACAAAACCGATTAATCCAATTATCCAATGAAATGTTTCAGGAGTTCCGCTTAGAGCATATGGTTTGGAGTGTTGTAAAAAAATTGCAAACACAACCAATAAAAATCCTCTTTGAATTGCCTGAAAAGATAATTTCCAGTAAGTGATTCCCTGTTCAATTCTTTTTCTCAAAGCAAGAGGAAATGCTGCACCCATTGCAAAAAGGAAAAATGGAAAAACTAAATCTACCCAGGTAATGCCAGGAATGTTCGGATTAAATTTGTGATCAGGTGGTGGAAATTGTGCGTGATACATCCAACCAGGTAATGCAGCATCTCCCGAAAAAGGTATCGAACCAGATAATATCATAGTGACGATTGCAAACCCACGAAGAGCATCTAAAGCATCAGCACGTTTATTCATCTAAGACTCAGCAAAAGAGGTTGTTTCAAAAAAGTGATTCCGAACTTATACACATCATTCTGCAGATTTCGGAATCTCAATTTTCTTTTTTGATATAAAAAAAGAATCTGAAACAAGTTCAGGTTGACAATAAAATACTTTTGATACCATCTACTTTGAATTATTCTCAAACTCATCTTAGTAAAATCATTTTTTTTGTTTGAGAATAATTTCCTGCAGTTAATCTGTAAAAATATACTCCACTTGGTAGTCCTCTTCCATTAAACTCTACTTCATAAATTCCTGCTGGCTTCTCTTCATTTACCAATGTCACTACTTCTTTTCCTAATACATCGTAAACTTTTAGTGTAATCAGTATCTCACTCGGAGCTTGTCGAAGAGTGACATCTGCTCCGCCATCCTTCGACTGGCTCAAGATGACATTTGGAATTATGTATTTGATTTTCGTAATTGGATTATCCGAATGAATGGCTCTGCCAAACGGATTTGGATAATTTTGCTCCAATATAAAATCATTCGGTATTGTTTTAATTTCTTTTTCTTC
>CAKZLD010000224.1 GCA_937125135.1 uncultured Ignavibacterium sp. | reverse complement strand
TTCATAGTATGACTTGATGAGGGATCGGCAAGCAGTAAAATTTTAATCTCTTTTTTCAATTCAATTCCTTACTGTTCAAAATCACTTTAGTTTTATAAAAATAAGCAAGCAAAATATAATTAATCCAAAAAGGTAAATCCCTCGAAATATATCCGTAAGAAAAAATCCCTTCAACTTCAAAGAAGGATCTTACAAAGACCATAATTCCAATTGCTGTCAATCCTAATGAAAAATAGTACTCATCTTTTTTTCTATGAGATAATTTAGAAATCAATTTATATCCCATATAGAAATAAATACCAAATAAAGAAAATGCACAGATCCAACCCAATATCCCATTCTCTGTAATTAACCAAAGAGAATAATTATGCGGATGAGGTTTTTGTAAAATCCGAAATAAATCAAACATATATGAACCAGAAGTAGGAACGTAAGTATAAAATTTATATGGAAACATTTCAGTTCCAACTCCGAAAATCGGATAATCTTTCATTATCTCAATACCCGAAGCCCACAAATAATCTCTCTGAGAAACAGTTTCAATTCTGATATATGCATCAATTAATGATTGAGTAAATGGTTCAAACAGATATAAAAGGATTAAAATCAATCCAATACCTAAAAATGAAAGAATAACTTTTTTATTCAAGAAATAGAATAGGAATAACAATGCTATTATTAAAGCTAATATTGAAGCTCTCGAATTAGTCAAAAAGATTACAAATGAATTATTTAGAATGAATACAGGAATTAAATACTTTTTAATTCGAAGAGAAATTTTTTTAGAATAAAGTGCAATAATTGAAATTATGATGTTTACTGACATAACGAATGCAAGAGTATTAAAATTTCCGTATGCACCAGCAAATCTTGCAAAAAATCCTTCGACTAAGAAAACGGTTAATCCTGAAGCAAACAATTCATAATAAACCGTAATACTAAGAATTAAACTCGCTAAGAAAAGTCCTAAGATTAAATAATAATAGTTAAATCTGTTTTCACTTTCTTCTAAAAAAGCATAAAGAAAATATGAAATGGTAAAAAATATTGATGCTCTGAAAAATGCTTCAATTCCCCTGAAGTGAAATCCATGGATAAATGTTATAAATGATATCGTAAATAAAAACAGTAGCCATAAATACGTGAGTAAAATTGGCGGTTTAGGATAGTCTTTAAAATCAAGTCCATATCTTTTTATAAAAAAAAGAAATAGTCCCGCAATAGCTATTACTGTGAAATAATCTCTTAAAGATTCAAGAGCTGTACCTGTAAAAGAGATAAGAATTACTATACTAAAAAGCACAAATGTTTTCTCACTTAAATACTTATACAGAACTACTGCTAAAAGCAAAAAAAACGGCACATAATAAAACTTAAATAAAGATGAAAAAAACAACGCAATAATTAGAGATGTCGAAACGATTTCAACTTTTCTTTTATGAATGAATTCAAGAAGAGAACGAATATTTTTATTGATAGCAGATACTTTCATTTATAAAACTTCTGATTTAAAATACGAGTAAACTTCATCAACAGATAATAAATTTAAGCACTCAAATGATGGACAACCTGATTTACCGCCATCTGTAAAACACAATCTTTCATTTTTTTTTGGACTGCACAACAACTGCTTTTGAATATAATAATTTTGTTCACCCCTTGGTTTATGAAACTCCGGATTTGTCGGTCCATATATACTAAAAGTCTTTTTACCTAAAAATGCTGCTATTTGGACAGGACCCGAATCATTTCCTATCACTAAATCAGACATTTTTATTTTTTCTATTAATTCTTTTGTTGAAGGTGTAGATGAAAATTTAATTCCATTAATCTTTAAATAATCAATAATCTCATTAGAAATTGGAGTATTGTCAAATACTATTTCAACATCAAAATGCTCTTTTAATTTCTCTGCGAGTCTAATAAATTTTCCTAATCCCCACTCTTTTGATTTCCAGCCTGCAAATGGAGCGATTAAAATCTTACTCACTTCTAAATTGATTTCTTTATTTAAGGTTTCAAAAGGAATAATTGGTATAAACTTTTTAATAGCATTATTATAAATATCTTTAGAAATTAGGTTGGTATTCACTTCAACAAAGTGGTCGTAAATTGATCTGAATATTTTGCGGTTCATCCCAATTATTTTTTTTGCATTAGAATTAAAGATTAAACTAGCTGATGTCATCACACCTGTTAAATCAATAATTATTTCGGGATTAAGTTCTGAGAGCAACTTTCTCGCTGTTGAACTAAGGTATCTATCATTAAAATGAAAACTCTCTTTCTGAATGGGAAATATTAATTTTTCAGGATGTACTAAAGCATAAATGTCTTTTGCATTGTAATGGCAAATTATAAATACATCTGTGTTATAGTATCTTTTAATTGAATTAATAGCTTCGAAAGTAAAAATTGAATCGCCGAGTTTATGAATGCTAATTATACAAATCTTTCCACTTGTTGATGGAGATAATTTTGAAACTTTACGAACAATAAAAAAAAATAAGTCAAATAAAAGCTGAAGGATCCAACCAAGAATTTTTTGATTTGCAATCTTATTTGATAAACTTTTATTCAATTAACTACTTCAAACTGTTTGCATAAAATATTTTTTTTAATAACGCTTTTAATTTGTATCGCTTATTTTCAGAATATTGTTTCCATTTAACTGAATAATGATTAAAAATCTCCTCTCCAGTTAAATAATAAAGAACTTTTAATTGTTCGAACATTATTGAAATGTAAGTAAACGAGGCAACATATTCCTTAGGGTAATCAAATAAATAATATCTTGCCCAATAACCTGTATCATAATACGGAAGCAATTTCTTAACTGAATCTATCCCCTGCCTAAATAAATGTTCTGCATTTTTGTTCTTACTTACAAGATAGAAATCATATAGCCCAAAAAGAGAAAAGATAAATCCATTCAATACCGCTACAGTTTTATATCTTGAGGGATATTCCTCAAAGACAGGAATATCATCAAAATAATTGACCAATCCTCCATTTTTAACTTCTACAAGAAAAGGTTTAATTGCATCCTCACAAATCGAAAGTAAAGTTTCATCTTCATTCAACAGATACGCTCTTGTTAATACTGAAATTACTTCTCCTTGAGCAAGTGCTGAATACCATGGCTTAACCATTTTGTAGAGTGGAATATCATAATAAATTAACCACACTTTACCACATTCAATCTCAGTAAAATTTTCTTTTAGCCATTTTACCTGATTAAAGAACTTTTCCTTTAAACGATAATCTTTAAAATCACTTTGATAAAGATGTTCATATATTCCGAGAGCGTATTGAGCAATAACGATTGGATGATAAAAGTATGGTTCGTTGCTTGTTCGCCATAGAGGAATTCCATTTTCATCCATCTTCTCGGGATAGTTTAGCTTTGATTCGAAATTAAGATAGTATCTCCCAAGACTGTTTGGTTTTGACGTCAGTGCACATCTTGTAATTGTATGCCAATAAGATGCCTCGTCAGGATTGAGAAATACTTTTACTTTATTAAAAAAGAGACTTAGTTCCATTACTTATAAAATTTAATTTGATTCAATATCATTTTCTGATTTTCATCTTCAAATATTTGATTATTAACACAATAGATTACAAGAAAGACAATAATTGATAACAAATTAGAAATGATTTGATTTTGTTGTAATATCATAGTAATTATTGAAGAAATTACGAATGAGAATGAAGCATTCATCAGGTAGAATAAAAAATTATTAAAAACTCTTTTATCCATTTTTAAGTTAAGTTCTCTTCGCATTTTAATAAAAGCAAAAACAAAAAATATTACATAGCTTATAGAAGTTGATATAGCAAGTCCATTTTGCTTAAAGATGCCAACCAAAAAATAATTGAGAATGAATTTTATTATCAATGCAAATATTGTAAGCAGAAGCAAGAAGTTAATTTTTTGAATTGAGTATAAAAACTTATTTAAGAAACTATAGATAACATAAAAAATTAAACTTAATGAAAGATAGAATAGAACATCTTTTGTTATTTGTGTGCTCACTGAATCGAAATTTCCTCTTTCAAGAAATATTTTAACAACCGAATCACCTTGCAAAAGAAATATTAAAACAAAAGGTAAAAAGAATAAAAAAGAGAGAGAGAAAAGTTTATTCATCATCTCCATCATTTCTTTGTTTTGCCCTTTTGCAGACAGCTCAGAAATTTTTGGCATAATTGCAGTTGTTAAAGAAATCGTAAAAATTGATACAGGAAGCAAGAAAATATTCGTTGCATAATTTAGCGAGGCAATGCCCCCTGCTTCAACACTTGAG
>CAKZLD010000223.1 GCA_937125135.1 uncultured Ignavibacterium sp. | reverse complement strand
CCGGGGAGAACTGAATTACGCACAAACCACTACCGTAAAAAGACAGAAGAAGTATTTATGAGTCGGATTAATACAAAAGTGAATAACTCATTTGTTTTGAATAAAGGACTTGGCGTTAAGAGTCCTTTAGACTGAAATAACGTAGGAAGATAGATATGCACGAGATGTCTTTAAATATTAAGATTTTGAAAAAAAATTGAAAACAATTGGAACGTAGATATGCAACTGCACGCATATCTACGTTCTTTAGCTAATAATTCTGTGCAGTATAAGTAATAGTTATATGCTTAAGAAATATCAAAGGGAAATCATAAATTAAAATTGAGAAAAAAATGAAAATTATAAATACAGCATTGTTATTTATTCCAGTATTATTTCTATTTGGTTGTAGTCCAAGTGTAGATGTTATGAAAAATACTGAAGAAGTCTATCAACCAACTTCTTCCGTGGAAGTTCTAAGAAGCAAACCTGTCGAAAAAGAATATTTAGAGTTAGGTGAATTATCACTTACAATAAAAAAAGGGCTTATTTTCAATAACCAAGAGTAAGCTGTTTTTAAACTTAAAGAAAAAGCAAAAGAAATTGGTGCAAACGCGATAATTATCTTGGGCGAAGAATCAGAAGGCGCTACAATAATTAATGATGATACTGTTGTTGATAAGAGATATTTGAAAGCAATAGCTATCAAGTATAAAAATCAGAGGGAGTTAATAATGAATAAATTGAAAATTATTCTCTTTAAATTTTTTTTCTTATTTGGTATTGGCTGTGCATACCTAACATTTAATTTGTCAAATAAAAATTCACTTGGCGGCTCATACTCCAGATATTCAAGAGAAATGGTTAGTAGTGGTGTTGATTCATCAAACGATGGTGTTGCTGTTGGATTAGGTATTATTGCTGGTTTCTCATTTTTATCTTCTGTTTTGCTTCTAAATTCTATCTCAAAAAAATAAAGGACTAAAAAATTATGGATAGGAATAAACAATTAGATTTAGCTGATAAATATCTTTCATCAATTATTTGGTATACTAATGTTCTTGCAAATAACCTATTTGATGGTAATATCCTGATGGATGAAATCAAATCAAATTTTATAAATATTACTGGCTGTTCCTCAGAATAATTCAATCAATTGCGAAAAAAAAGGATTTTTTGATTTTGATTATGAAATGGAAGATGAACCTCTCGTGAAAACTTTTTGGCAAGTTGTTGATAGTATTCGTAAGTCGCATCAATAAAGAGGAATATATAATCTCTTTTGGTGTTTGTTAAATTTAAAAACGCATATAACAAGCGGTTCCAGCTGACTGCGTAATCGCATTCGACTTTTCAGTAATTTGCTGGTTATTGCGTCCGTATTTAAGTTCTTGTTCAACATTGTTCTACTAAAAAAGTTTTTTTAATCATTGGCATTTGTGGTTTTGCTGCGTTCTTGTTTTGGGCAGCAGCTTAATCGCAACTCCGTTATATTGCTTGAAACTGGTTAAAGAAGAAGAGTTTTATAATTTCTGGCCCCGTGAAGAATTCGGTGAATAAATATTGTTCTTTGTTCTATTGTGTAAAAGATGAGATAGTTTTCAATTATTAGGTATCTGTAACCAAGTAGTTTAAGATCAGAATCGCTTGGTGATTTGCCTAAGAGAGGATTCTCAGAAAGTAATTTGAGGTTCTTTTCAATTTTGTTTGCTAGATTCTCAGCTGCTTTTAAATTGTCGTCAGCAATGAATGATATTATTTCGCTAAAATCTTCTTCGGCTATACTGAGTAGGCGAACACTAAAATTATTTTTGCTCATTTATAATTGTCCGGATTTTAGTCATTACTTGTTTTAGACTGTTTCCAGTATCACCGGATGACTTTTGTTTTTGAGCAACTGAAAGTTTTGAAAGCAAATCAAGTTTTAGTTGCATTTTTGAATAATAATTCATTGACATTACAACCAAATCGCCCTCACCATTTTTTGTAATAAAGATTGGTTCGTTAGAATCATTGGCAAGTTTGGAAATCTCATTTGATTTATTTCTTAAATCAGATATTGGTTTTATAATTGGCATAGCTAAATTCCTTTATTATCT
>CAKZLD010000222.1 GCA_937125135.1 uncultured Ignavibacterium sp. | reverse complement strand
TGTGGCACAAACAAGCAGATTTAAATGATTGTAATGTTATTGTTTTACCCGGTGGTTTTTCATATGGAGATTATCTTCGAACCGGTGCGATTGCAAGATTTTCTCCAATAATGAATTCGGTAATTGATTTTGCAAATAGAGGTGGAATTGTAATTGGAATTTGCAATGGATTTCAGATTTTATTGGAAGCAGGACTTCTTCCCGGAGTTATGCTTCAAAACATTTCATTGAAATTTATTTGTAAAGATGTTTTTCTGAAAGTTGAAAATCATCAAACAATATTTTCAAATCAAATACCATATGAATTAAAATCCATCCGAATTCCTATTGCACACGGAGAAGGAAATTATTTTGCTAATGATGATTTGCTCAAAGAAATTCAGGATAATAACCAAATAGTTTTCAAATACAGTGATGCCGATGGAAATGTTAATGATGAATATAATCCAAACGGCTCGTTAATGAATATTGCCGGAATTGTGAACAAAAAAGGAAATGTTCTCGGAATGATGCCACATCCCGAAAGAGTCTGCGACCCCGTGTTAGGCAAAACTGATGGACAATTTATATTCAAATCAATTATAAATTTTATTCAAAACTAAAGGTGATAAAATGTTTGGAAATTTAGGAGCAGGAGAAATAATTCTAATTATTCTTGTTATTCTTCTTTTATTTGGCGCCAAAAAAATTCCTGAACTTGCTCAAGGCTTAGGAAAAGGAATGAAAGAGTTCAAAAAAGCTGTGAAAGATGTGGAAGATGAAATAAAAAAAACTGATGATGATGTAAAAAAAGAGGATAAAAAATAATTCGGGATATTTCTCTTAATTCAGAATAACAAGTTGCTTCCTAATGCAGTATTCTAATCTTTCAGAAAAAATTGGGCTGATTAAATCAGGTAGAATTTCATTAATTGAAAATGTCGAAACTTTTTTACAAACAATTCAATCCCGCAAAAATCTCAATGCTTATAATTTCGTCTTTGAAGAAGAAGCTATTCAGAGAGCAAAAGAAATAGAATCTAAAATAAAATCAGGTCAATCAGGAAAACTCGCCGGTGCAGTTGTTGCAATCAAAGATGTACTGGCTTATAAAGATCATCCTCTTACTTGCTCATCAAAAATTTTATCGAACTTTATTTCAATTTACTCCGCAACTTCAGTACAAAAAATAATTGATGAAGACGCTATCATCATTGGAAAGACAAACTGCGATGAGTTTGCAATGGGCTCATCCAATGAAAATTCATTTTTCGGAAATGTGTTAAATCCAGTTGATGATAGCCGAGTTCCTGGTGGCTCAAGTGGAGGCTCTGCGGTTGCTGTAGCAGCTAACTTGTGTGATGTTTCCTTGGGCACTGATACTGGTGGCTCAATCAGACAGCCCGCAGCTTTTTGCGGAATCTTTGGTTTAAAACCAACTTACGGAAGAGTTTCAAGATATGGCTTAACTGCTTTCGCTTCATCTTTTGATACAATAGGACCATTTGCAAAAAATGTTCACGATTTAGCTCTTGTTTTGAATGTAATCTCAGGCAAAGACGAAAAAGATTCAACATCTGTAAATCAAAATGTTCCTGATTTAATTTCAGTTTTGAATAATCAGAAGAAATATAAAATCGGAATACCAAAAGAATACTTCGCTGAAGGACTCGATGTCGAGATAAAAAATTCAATTTTGAATATAGTTGAAAAATTGAAAGCGGAAGGTTTTCAAATTGAAGAAGTTTCTCTCCCAATGACTGAATATACAATTGCAACTTACTACATTCTCATAACTGCTGAAGCATCATCAAATCTCGCCCGTTACGATGGAGCAAGATATGGCTATCGTTCTGACAATTATTCGAATCTTGAAGAGATGTACATCAATTCAAGAACTGAAGGCTTCGGTACTGAAGTGAAAAGAAGAATAATGCTTGGCACTTACGTTCTTTCCTCAGGTTATTATGATGCTTATTATAGAAAGGCTCAAAAAGTTAGAAGACTTATTAAAGAGGATTTCGACAAAGTTTTTCAGCAGGTTGATTTGTTAATTACTCCAACAACTCCGACTACCGCCTTTAAAATCGGGGAAAAATCAGACAACCCGTTGGAAATGTATTTGAGTGATATTTACACCACGTCAGCTAATCTTGCAGGAATACCAGGGATTAACATTCCAATTGCAAAAAATTCGAATGGCTTACCGATTGGTATGCAGGTTCTTGCAAAACAGTTTGATGAAGAAAAATTAATTTCATTTGCTAGCCGATTTGATAAAACCTGATTCTGAAGTGGGAAAAAATTTTCTAATACGTCCATGGTCAAAAAAAGATTTTTTATCTGTTAGAAGTATTCTAATTGAAACATGGCTTGTAACTTACAATTTCATACCCGAAGTTGACTTGAGAATCCACCTCGAAAATTTTTATTCAATTAAAAAATTAAATGAATTATTTAAGAATGAAAATACTCACTGCTTCTGTGTGGAATTTGAAAATAATATCATTGGTTGGATGAAATTATTTGATAATAAAGTTGAGAATAGGTTTTACGTTTCTTCGTTGTACGTTTTGCCCGATTATCAAGGTTATGGAATTGGTAAAAAACTAATGTCACTTGCAGAAGAGAAAGCCGTAGAATTAAATCATTCCGAAATCTGGATTGGAGTTATGGAACAGAATATAAATACACTGAATTGGTATAGAAAGTTGGGATTTAATTTCGTTACAGCAGAGCCTTTCAGAATGGGAAGCTCTGAGGTAGTTCATCTAATTGGTTTCAAATCAATTAAATCTTGAATAATCTTTAATTTTGTACTTAGACTTAAAGGCATAATTGAATTGAGCTCAAAACAAAAAAGAATTTTAATTGTTCGTACCGACAGAGTTGGGGATACAACATACATCACTCCTGCAATCAGAGAGTTGAGGAAAGCTTTTCCAGATTCTTTCATAGCTACTTTAACGCAACCACACACAAGCAAAATTTTTATCAACAATCCTCATCTGGATTTAATTTTGACTGATGATTTGAAAAAAGAAAATTTTTGGAAAGTTGTTAGGGAATTAAGAAGACACAAATTCACTCACGCATTGATGATGTTTCCAACCGAGAGAGCTGCTTATCAACTTTTTTTTGCCGGAATTCCATACAGAGTTGGAGTTGGTCATATACTTTATGAAGTTATTACTTTTATGAAAAGTGTTTCAAGAAATAACTATAATCCTTTGCGACACGAAGCTGATTATTGTATGGACCTCGCAAGAAAAATCGGTGTTGTTACTGACAACATTAAACTTGAAATTTTTCTATCTGACGAAGAAAAAACTGAAGCGATTGATTTCTTGAAAAAAAATGGTATTACTACAAACGATAAAAAAATTTTTATTCACACAGGCACGCTCGGTTCAGGACCCAATTGGAGTGAAGCAAAATATTTTTCGCTCACAAAAAAGTTGCTGACTTTATTACCTGATGAGAATTACAAATTCATTTTCACTGCAAGGGAAATGACGGACAGCTTTATTGATGAATTAAAATCTCTCAGCAATCAAAAAATTTTTATAATAAAAGATGAGATTGATGATTTACGAATGATGATAAAAGTAATTTCGCAGGCAGATGTATTTTTAGCAGCATCCACAGGTCCACTTCATCTTGCTGATGCATTGGGAGTTAAATGTATCGGAATTTTTTGCAGAAGAAAAGTAAGCTCCGCCAAACATCACGGAGTTTTGAACGATGTTTCAATCAATCTCGAAGTCTCTGAGGAAAACTGTGGAAAATTTTGCAGTGCAGACCAAAACACTTGCGGAATTGAAAATGGATTATCAGAAGATCAAGTAATCAACGCAACTTTAAATTTATTAAATAAATGATATTGACATGAACGATTTGAACATACCGAAATGTAAAAAGTTTTCTGGTTACAAACCTTGTTTTTCTTATAAAAATTGTTTGGAAAATGGTTGTCAGGAAGATACTCCTGAAAATCAGATTGGAGTTAAGATTCTAATTATTTCTCTCGATGCGCTTGGTGCCGTATTGAGCTTCACATCTATACTTCCTTCAATAAAAAGGAAGTTTCCAATAAGCGCCGTCAATTGGATTACTCTGCCCAGTTCCGAAAAAATTCTTTTTAACAATCATCTGATTGATAAAGTCTGGGTGTGGAATGATGAAAGCAGAATGATATTAAGACAGATAAAATTCGATTATCTTTTTAACGCTGATAAAACAAATTATGCTTGTGCCTTCGCAAATGAAATCATTGCAAAGAATAAGTTAGGCTTTTTACTCAATGAAGATGGTAAGATAATTCCAGCAAATAAATCAGCTTTGTACAACTATTTGATGGGTAATGACGATGAATTGAAGTTCAGGAAAAATCAGAGGACAGGATTAGATATCATCCACGAAACTTTTGAGCTTGATTATCAAAAAGATGAATATCAATTTTTCTTCACTGATGAAGAGAGAGAATTCATTGAATCTTATAAAAAAGAAATCAATTATGATCCTTCAAAAACCTACGTTGGATTCAATACAGGTTGTTCTAATCTCTTCCCGAATAAAAAGATGACAATTGAACAACACATTTATCTTATCAAAAAGCTGAGTGAAAATGAATCTCTGAAAATTGTTTTGCTCGGAGGAAAAGAAGACACAGAAAGAAACCAGCAAATTTTATCTGGACTGCCAAAAGAAATTCAGGAACATGTTATTAGCACACCAACAACATTAGGTTTGCGTAGAGGAGCTTGCTTTATGGATATTGCAGACATAGTTATTACAGGAGATTCATTTGGAATGCACATGGCTATTGCATTAAAGAAATATGTGATTGCGTGGTTTGGTCTTTCATGTTGGTCGGAGATTGAATTGTATGACAGAGGGATTAAACTTTATCAGGAAAATCTTGAATGCTCTCC
>CAKZLD010000221.1 GCA_937125135.1 uncultured Ignavibacterium sp. | reverse complement strand
GAATCTTTGTTACAAAATTAAACGAAATAGAGCTTTAAAGTTTACAACAATTTTACAGAATTCTATTGTCTTTTGTAGAAAGGTAAGTTAGTTTTTCATACCACTTTAAATAATTTTGGAGAAACAATGGAAAACAACGAAAATTACTCTACTGAATTAGAAAATCAGAGTGAACAAATTGAGCTCACTCACTCAGATAAAATGATCGGAGTGTTTTCTGAACCATCAAACACATTTTCCCAAATAGCAAAATTTCCGGTTAAAACAATTGATTGGCTTTTACCTTTTCTTATTTTGATGATATTAGCTGGAGCAATCAGAAGTCTTGCGATGTTAAATGAAGATGTTTATTATGAGGTCAAAAAGAATCAAACTGAAATGTTTGATAAAATGGTCAAAGAAGGAAAGATGACTCAGGAGCAAGCCGATAATGCAATAGAAGGTTCGGAAAAATCTTTAGAGTATATGAGAGGACCTGTCGGTTGGGTAATAAATATTGTCTCATCTGTAATATTCGGTTTTATTTTCTTTTTCCTGATTGCGGGAATTTATTTTCTCTTGATAAAATTCATTCTCAAAGGTGAAGGGAGCTATCAACACGTTTTAGTTGCAAGCGGATTGACTTCCTATATTTCAATGATACAGATTATCATTGGTGGAATTTTAACTTTTCTTCTTGGCAAAATTATAATGGATACAAGCATTGCCAACTTTTTTGACTTGGAGAAAGGTAGTTTAGTAAAATTTATTGCTTCAAAGTTTGATCCTTTCTCAATCTGGACTTACTCGGTATTAGCAATCGGATTAACAAAACTAAATAAAGCAGAAAATTCAAAGCCATATTTCATATTAGTATTTGCTCTATGGATTTTGGGCGGGTTATTATTCTTCTATCTTGGAAAAGTATTTCCGTTTTTAGGTGGATTCGGAGGATAGAATTTTATAACTCAATTTGAAGTTAATAATTATTAAAGTCTTTAGATAAATTACTTTTGCCTTTAGAATATTTCTAATTTATATTGTAAACAGTACATTTTAGAAATATTTAATGAATTTTATTGAGTTTCAAAAGGAATTAAAATCTTTACCTTTCTTTTCAGTTCAAGATTTACGAAAAATTAAAGGAAAGATTTATCATCACAGATTAGTAGAATGGCAGAAGAAAGGATTGATTGAAAGAATTGCTAACGGTGTCTATAAATTCTCTGATGTGGATTTAGATGAACAGAGGTTGTTTTTAATTGCAAATAAAATTTATAGTCCATCTTATATTTCACTTGAAACGGCATTAGCTTTCTATAATTTTATTCCAGAATCATTTTATAATTTCACCTCTATAACAACAAGAAAAACATCTTACTTCGAAGCAAAGCACGGAAAATTTTCATATAGAAAAATTAAAAACACTCTTTTCTTTGGATATCATCTTCAAAAGAAAGATAATCTATACTTCAAAATTGCCGAGCCTGAAAAAGCATTAATTGATTTTCTTTATTTCAATTCACAACTAATTAATGAGTTTGAAATATTAGAATTAAGATTTAACACTGCTCAGATAAAAGAAAATTTAGATTTTCAAAAGTTTAATAATTACCTCGATATTTTTAATAATAGAAGTTTAACGAAAAGAGCAAATCAATTAATGAAAGTTTTAGATGTTAACGATTAAAGAGATTGAAAATTTTATCCTGAAAATGAAAAGCCTTTCAAAAGGAATATTCTTAGAGAATATTTACAGTATAAAATACTCGAGATAATTTCTAAAAATAACATCTCAAATAAAATGTGTTTCATCGGTGGTACTTGCACAAGAATGTTATACGGAACTTCAAGATTTTCCGAAGATCTGGATTTTGACAATTTTGCTCTGACTATAAATGAATTTTCTTCTTTATCAAACTATGTAAAAAAAGAGCTCGAGCTAAACGGATATGAAGTTGAGATAAAAATTGTTTCTAAGAAAGCTTTCAGATGTTATGTTAAAATTCCCAAATTACTATTGGAAGAAGGACTTACTAATTTTTCTAACGAAAAAATCATTATTCAAATTGCCTCAGAATCACAGGGATATGATTATAAATCTCAAAAATTTTTAGTAAACAAGTTTGAGGTATTCACTCACATTTTAACTGCTCCTTCAAGTATTCTATTATCACAAAAACTTTGGGCAATACTCAATCGTAAGGTTCTGAAGGGAAGAGATCTTTATGATGTTACTTTTCTATACAGTTTTACCAAACCGGATTTCAATTACTTAAAATTCAAAGCTAATATTGAAAATAGTGCTAATCTCAAAGAAGCACTTATAAAAAAATTAAAAAATGCAAATCTCAATAAATTGGCAAAAGATGTTGAGCCATTTCTTATTAATTCTTCAGAGATTAAAAGAATCCTAAATTTCAAGGATTTTGTCAAAGCAATAAAATAATGCTACAATATATTCTGAGGGTCAATATCATAAAACAATTTTACATCTTTATATCTCGAAATTCTCTTAAATTCGGTAAAAGATTCGAATAATGCTTTACGGAGAATTTTTCCGGATGGATCATTTTTCTTGTAGCTTTTTATTAAAATCTGATATCTGTAAAAACCTTTTAGTTTATAAATCATTGCAGTAGTCGGATCTGTAATCTTCAGATATTTATCGAATTTTCTCAATGCTTTCCTGAAATCACTTGCAGCGCCTTTGGCTTTAGAATCTGATTTATCTTTAGTTTCAATCAATGCTAATCTTATAAAAGGCGGATAACCGTGTTTTTCGCGCTCAGTAATTTCTTTCAAATAAAATCCCTGATAATCATTCAATAATACTTTTTGAATCACAAAATGTTTATCATTCCTTGTTTGAATCACAACTTCACCAACGTCCTTGCTCCGACCTGATCTACCTGCAACCTGAGTCAGCAATTGAAAAGTTCGTTCGTCTGCTCTGAAGTCAGGAAGCCATAAAGTATTTTCAGCAGAAATTACTCCGACTAAAGTTACTCGCGGAAAGTCCAATCCTTTTGAGACCATTTGAGTACCGACAAGAATATCAATTTCACCCTTTGAAAAACTCAAAAGAATATTACTTAAATAATTTTTTTTAGAAATCGAATCTGAATCTATTCGTTTTATTACTGCATTGGGGAAATAAAATTGGAGTTCATCTTCAACCTTCTCTGTGCCGGCTCCAAAATGCTTTAAATTTATTGAGCCGCAAGTTGAACATTGATTGATTACTTTTTTGAACAAACCACAATAATGACATTGTAAGATGTTTTTGTTGATGTGAAAAACCATTGGAACACTGCAGTTTATACAAGTTTCTATTTCACCACAGTCCTCACAAAAAATCTGAGTTGAAAAACCTCTTCTGTTTTGAAGTAAAATAACTCCTTCTTTTTTCTTCAATCGCTCTTCAATTTTATCAAGCAAAGTTTTTGAAAAAACACCTTCCATTCTGCCTTTCTTTTCTTCGACAATAACATTTACAGAAATGATTTTAGGCATTTTTGCATTATCAATTCTTTCAGAAAGTTGAAGATAGACATATTTTCCAATCTCTGCGTTGTAGCGACTTTCGATTGACGGAGTAGCTGAACCAAGAACTACAGGACAGTTGAAAAAATTTCCAAGCATAATAGCTGAATCACGTGCGTTATATTTTGGAATTGTATCCTGCTGTTTATAACTACTATCGTGCTCTTCATCAACAACGATTAACCCGATATTATCAAGCGGAGCGAAAAGTGCAGAGCGTGCTCCAACCACTATTCTTGATTTGCCTTTGAGTATTCTTCGCCACGCATCAAATCGTTCACCATCAGACATTCGGCTATGCAGAACAGAGATAGTATCACCAAAGTTGTTAAAAAATCTCGAAGCAATCTGTGGAGTCAATGATATTTCAGGAACAAGAATCATAACTGTCTTACCCTTTTCCAAGGCTATCTTTGCAAGCTCGATATACACTTGAGTTTTTCCACTGCCTGTAACTCCGTGCAAAAGAAAAGTTTGGAATTTCTCTTCATCAAGTAAAGGTTTTACAGAGTTAATAACTTTTTGTTGATTGTCTGATAAACTGAAAGTTTTATTTTCTTCTTTATAGTGTTCACTATACTTTCTTTCAACTTCCTTTTCAAAAATTTCAACAAAACCTTTTTTCACTAAAGAATCAATTGAAGATTTCGATGTTTCAGTTTTATGAAGAAGTTCTGCAAGTGGAAGTTCTTCGTTGCCTTTCTGCAACATAACGAGTAAAATTTTCACTTGATTTGGAGATTTTCTTTCCAACTCAGGAAAACTTGAATAAAGTTCTGCCAGATTTTTTTTCAATCGTACAAATTTTTCTTTCTTCGGTTTTACTTTTGCTTTTGAAATTTCATCAGCAATAGTTAAAACTCCCTCTTCCTGAAGCTTTCTTACATGCGAGTAAATATTCTTTTGTCCAACCGTTTTCTGCAAACCTGAAAATGAAATTTGTTCTTTGTTCAACAATGCAGATAAAATTTTAAATCTGATTGAAGTTTTATTTTTTTCTTCGCTCAGAATTTTATTAACGAAATTTTTATCAGAATAAATCATTCGTTTTGATTCAATGTCAGTTCCATACGGTACTGATAACTTCAATGCTTCGCCCAAAGAGCATAGATAATATTCTGCAAGCCATTCATAGAATTTGATGTTGGTTTTGTTCAGAACAGGAATTTCATCAATTACTTCCTTTATTGGTTTTATCTCTTCTTCAACATTTGATGTTTTGGAGATGTCAATTACAAAACCTGTAAGAGTTCTCTTTCCGAATGGAGCAACTACACGAACACCTACTTTAACGTATTTTGTGAGTTCTAAAGGAACTTCGTAAGTAAAACTTTTTCTGAAAGGTAAAGCAAATACTACTTGAGCAAACATTATTTTTTAAAATACGGAGCTAAAGATTTTACTCCATTTCTTTTGGTTTCTTCACTGAACATTTTGAACTTCAATGTTTTCAATGATTTGTCCCAAACAATACGTTTATATTCATCATATTCAAAAGTTTGTCCATTTGTGGAGATTATACTGTCCTCAGGACTTAGTGTGAGAAAGTAGTATGGATCATCAAATTGTATAGATTCAACTTCGGTAATGTCATCAAACTCATAGCTGATCATTCCATTAAGTTTGTCACCTTCAAGATACAACTTTCTTGAGATAACTTTTTTGCCTTCAATTTCCAAATCTTTGATAAAATCATTGCTTTCAGCTGCGTAATTAAAAACGATTTCTTTGTCGTTATTCAACTCTTCTTCTGATTGAGCATCAGTTGAAATATCTTCAATAGTTACAAAAGAACTGCCTCTGATATCATCAATAATTGTAATTTCATAACTAACTGATTTGAAAACAATGCAACCATTAAATAAAAAAGTTGAAATTGCAAACAGGACAAATAATTTTTTCATAAAGCCCTCGTATTAGGAAAATAAAAAAATCTTAAACCAAATATATCAGATAACCGGAGACTCTTCTAAAATAAAAATTTGTTCCTCAGTATCAAGAGTAGCAATTGTTCCGAAAGGAATTGTAAATTTATTTTTTATATGACCGAAAGACATTCCATAGATTACAGGGATTTTAAGATTACCTAAACGGTCTTTCAAAACTTCCATCAAAGTAAAGGATTTTGAAAAAGATGGATCTTCAGTTTTGGGTTCACATTTTCTAAATATTCCCATCATTATCCCAGCAGCTTTTTCAAACTTCTTCGCTTGAATTAGTTGAGTGAGCATTCTATCAATTCTGTAAGGTTCTTCGCCGACTTCTTCGATGAAGATAATTTTATCATCATAGCTTAAATCATATTCAGTCCCAATTAGAGAAACCATTATTGATAAATTTCCGCCTATCATCTGACCTTTGGCTTTGCCTTTAACTAAAGTAGTAACTCCATACGGATTTTCATCTAAGTCTTCCACAGCATTAAAAAACTTTTTTGGGAAGGAGTTATTCATCAAAACATTATTGAAATTACTAATTGAAAAATCATTAAACGTTGAAGTGGCAACGGGTCCGTGAAATGTAACCAAACCTGTTTTCTTGTAAATTCCAAAAAGTAAAGCAGTAACATCGCTATAACCGATTAGAACTTTTGGATTATTTTTAATTACTTTATAATCAAGCAGAGGAAGAATTCTTGCACAGCCATAACCGCCACGAACACAGAAAATTCCATTAACATCATTTCTTTCAAACATATTCATCAAATCATCTGCTCTCTCCTGATCCGTGCCTGAGAAATATCCGTTTTGCAACAATAGTTTTTCAGAAAAAGTAACTTCAAATCCTAAATCACTAATATTTTTAACAGCGGATTGTAATTCACTTTCTAACAAGTAACTTCCGGGAGCAACTAACGCAATTCTGTCTCCGCTTTTAAGTTTTGCCGGAATAATATTTTTCTTGTGAGACTCTAAATTGTTTATCGCAAAGCTGAATCCACTGCTGAAAAGAATTGTCGCAGAAGATAGAGAGACTGTTTTTATGAAATTTTTTCTATTCAAAAATGTATCGCATTTATTTATTAAATTAAATTTTATTTGCTGATGGGAGAGTGATATAAAAAGTTGTTCCAACATTTTCTTTACTTTCAACTCTAATTGTTCCACCGTGCTTTTCAATAAAATCTTTGCATAAAATCAAGCCTAATCCGGTGCTTTCCTCTTCCCCTGTTCCTTTTCGACTTACTTTTTCGGATATTTTGAACAATTTACTTTGCAACTCATCTGACATTCCGATTCCGTTATCTTTAATTGCTATCTCAGTCATTTTATTTTCTAATTCACGACTCATTATGATTACAGAGCCACCACTTTTAGTAAACTTAATTGCATTTGATATCAAATTATTTAAAATTGACTTGAACATCATTCTATCGGCAAATACTTCTAAATCTGCGCTAATGTTACAATTGATGTTAATACCTTTTTCTTCTGATTGATGAGCGAATAGTTGTAATATTTGATTTACTATTTCACGCACATTTACAATTTCTGGTTCGAATGTAAAAACATCTTGCTGTAATCTTGTCCAATCGAGAAGATTTTTTAATAAATTAAAAAGATTACGAAGACTCGAGTTTAATTTTCTCAAATAATTTAGTTGGTCTATTTTATCTAAATCATCATAACTGGAAATTAGAATTTCTGATAAACCCAGAAGCCCGGTAAAAGGTCCTCTTAAATCGTGAGCAATGATAGAAAAGAATTTATCTTTATTCGCATTTAATTCTGCTAAAACTCTTTCAGATTGAGTTACCTTTTCATTGAGTTTTATAAGTTCCTTATTTTTGATGCTAAGTTGATTACTTAATTCCTGTAACTCCTCGATGTTTTCTTTAAGCTGTGTTTCATATCTTTTTATGTTAGTAATATCATTTCCTGAAATGAAAAATTTATCTGCCGAAGAAGATAAGTTTACACTCCATTGAAAAACGAATTCATTGTTATCTTTATCAAAAATATTCGCAATAAAGAAAGTGCTTCTGTTTTTTGATAAACATTTTTTGAGTTCGTCTTCAATTAAAGTTTTCATTTCATTAGTAAATAATTCAACAAAGTTTTTATTTATATCCTTCTTTGAAAAATCCAAGAAATCGAGTCCGTATTTATTTATGAATAATATTTTCCCTCTTGTATCAGTAATCAATAAGAAATTCTGAGAAGTTTTAAAGAAATTGTTCAGTTGTTCTGATAACTTGAATCTCTCTTTTTTCTCTTTAAGAATTATTAGAATTAGTAGTATAAGAAAGGCAACAAGAAATAAATAAAACACAAGCGCAGAAGTAGATAGATAAAAAGGTTTTTCAACTGCAAAAGAAAATTCTGCAATATCACTCCAATCATTTCCCAAACGCAATGCTCTGATTTCAATTTTGTGATTACCTGCCGGAAGATTTGTTAAGAAGATTTCACTTTTAAGTTTTGGTGCAGACCAACCATCTGATAAGTTTTTGATTCTGTATTGATAAAAAATCAGATCATTTGGAAAAGACAAAGAAACAAAATTAATGTTCAAATTTGAATTGTGCGGTAAAACAATATTTTCGTTTTTATTGAGAGATTTTCCTTCTGATTCAATTAAAGTAAAATGAGGCGTGGGAGTTTTCAAACTGAAATTGAAATTATCTTTGTAATAAATTAAACCCGAAGCAGAACCACTGACAACTCTATCCTGATCATCAACAACCAGACATGCGAAAGTCATACTTAGATTGTCTAAAATCTTTGCATCATTAATAATAACAGAATAACCAGAGGAATGGTAAAAAATCAAACCATATTCAAGACCTAACCAAATGTTATCCTTGGAATCAACTCCGATTGATTTAAATCTTTTTTGCTCTTTTTCTCCAATCTGTTTAATCAATTCAATTTTATTATCTGAATACTTTAATAGTCCTGAATTTGATACAATCCAAATATTACCTTTACTGTCAAACTCAAAATCATAAATTATAAAACTCTCTTCAACCTCAAAAGAAAATGGAAGACTAATATCTACAAATGAATCATTTTCTTTATCGAATTTGTATAAATAATTTTTACCAATGCCAGCGATTATAAAATCTCCCTTTGGTGATATCTTAATAGCACTTATGAAAGATTTTATTCCTTTTGTTGAATCATAAAAATGAACTTTGTAATTTTTATCAATTCTGAAAATGCCCTTGAACCTATCCTGAGTTGCCCAAATATCCCCGTTTTCATCCTTAGCTAAACAACGAATTATGTTTCTACCGCTTGGCTGCTGTGCAAGATTTATTTCTTTAGTTATACTTTTTTTGTAATTTATAAGAGTTCCGTTGTCTAATCCAATCCATAAATCTTCTGGTTCGCCTTCAAGACTTCTGATAATACCTCGTTGGGTATTAAAAATATTTTTACTTAACAAATCATCACCATTTGCTTGGATCTCAAAAACTCCCATACCTTCGGAAGCTAAGATTTTATTCGACTTGGTTTTTATCAGACTATGAATGAAGTATGAATTTGTTGATAATAGAATATTCCAAAAATAATTTTTATAAAGATAAGCCAACCCCTCGTCAGAACTTACCCAAATTACGTTTTCCTGACAAACACTAAGATTTGTTATGTTTCTAAATTTTAGTTCTGAAATTTTACGCAGATTTTTGTTCTCGAGATCATATTTATACAAACCCGATGTCCAGGTACCTATTAGTAATTCACCTTTTTTGTATTCAATTATGGAAGATACTTTTGCTAAATCGGATATCTTCTCAAGTTTCGCAAAAGAATAATCTTCTTCAATAAACACTTTGAACAAACCGAGTGAACCGCCTACAAAAATTTCATTGTCTTGTGTAATAAGGAAAGCATCAAAACTACTTTTTATCGGATTTAAGATTGGAATGCTTTGAAATAAATCTTTTTTATGATTATAAAAAAATAAATTACCACGTTGTGAGGTTAATAATAATGTTCCCTTTTCATCTTCAGCAAAGTTAAAAGATTTCACATAACTTAAAGAATGGTCGGATGAAGGGAAATTGTATCGTTTAATTTTATTCTTGATAATTTTTATGATTGAAACAGGTTCTGAAAACCAAAAATTTCCATTTTTATCCTTGAAGGCATTTTTAGGATAAAAAACTGAAGTATCGTTCAATTCTGTTGAGCTGACTAAATATGGGAATACTTTATGTTCTCCATTGACTTTTAATAAGTAAAAAATCCCTTCATCAGCAAGAACAAAAAGTGTATCATTCTTTACAAACAGATTTTTTACATACCTATTTCTTTTGAATTGCTTATTGAATAAGGTAACATTCTTACCGTCACAACGAATTAGTCCGGCATCCGAAGCAATCCATACATAACCTTCTTTATCACGTTGAATTGATTTTATAAGATTAGATGGAATTTGCGGATCATTTGCTAAATACCTTACCTGGTATTCTTCCTGAGAATAAATAAGAATTGAAAAAAGCGAAATAATAAGCAATATATATTTGACGGTCAGTCTGTTCATAAATTCAAAAATTAATTTGGACAAAAACAAGATAAGCTGAATAAAGTTATAAAAAACTTTTCAAATCTAGTAAGATCAAAATTCTGAAATCAGACTCTATCCACCGATAACATTTCATCAAGTAATTTTAGCAAATCATTTCTTGAAAATGGTTTTGCCAAATAATGAGTCATCCCTTGAGATAAAAACTCTTCTTTATCTTTAACAAGAGCATACGCCGTAATTGCTGCAATTGGAATATTGCCATAACCATCGATTTGTCTAATCAGTTTTGTCAGGTGCACACCATCAGTATCATTTTTCAGATTAATGTCCATTAAAATAGCTTTATAAGAATTTTGTTTTACTTTAATTAATGCCTCATCGGTAGTTCTAGCGATATCCAGATTATATTTTCCTTTAAGCATCATACTCACAATATCAACCGAAGCGCTATCATCTTCAACGTAAAGAATATCATATTCTGTTTTGGAAATAATTACTTTTCTTTTATTACCATTTGTAACGTTTTGTATTTCTTTTTCAATTTTTGTGTCAACCAGAGGAAACTCAAGGATAAAATTACTGCCTTTGTCTTCTTCGCTTTCCAACGAAACTGTACCACCCATCAATGTTGTAAATCTTTTTACGATTGTTAGCCCAAGTCCTGTTCCTTCAAAACTTCTGTTCAAACCTTCACTAACCTGACGGAATTCTTCCCAAATAACCGATTGATTTTCTTTTGATATTCCAATTCCAGTATCAATTATTTGAATTCTTGCTTTCGAGCCAACGGTATCAAGTTTAACTGTTACACTACCTTGATTTGTGAACTTGATTGCATTATTGATTAAATTGTTGAAGACATTTTGAATTAAATTCGGATCAATTCTGCAAACAATTTCTTTTTGAGAAATTTCTAGGTTGTATTTCAATCCTTTATTCTTAGCAGCTTGTTCAAACAAGTTAAATGAAGTTTTAAGATGCGGAACAATATTTTCTTCTGAGATCTTTACTTCAATTTTTCCTGCTTCGAGTTTAGAGAGACTCAAAATCAAATTTAATGTTTCGTGTAATCTTTGACCGGAACGGGTTATCAACTCAGCCATTCTGGAAAGCTCCGGATTGTCTTCAAGTTCGTCTCGCAAGATATCTGCAAATCCCAGTATGCCAACTAGCGGAGTTCTAAGTTCGTGACTCATATTTGCAAAGAAATAAGATTTAATCTTATTCATCTCTTCAGCTTTTTCTTTTGCCTTAGTTAATTCATTTATCAGTTTTTTATATGGTGTAATATCTCTGAAAATGCTGAGTAAAAGGGTTGGAGAATTTTTTGTTTCAATAAATGCACTGGTTAATTCAACCCAGATAAGGGTTCCATCGTGAAGAAGTATATCTGTCTCAAATTTATTTCTGATTGTCCTAAGCTTAAACCTTTGGATAAATGAATTAAGAGTTTTATCAGCATCTCTGATTACATAAGCGACATTAAATGGTTTACCTATAAGATCATTTCTTTTCATTTTGAAAAGCTCGCAAAAAGCTTTATTCACATTAACTATTATTCCTTCCTCATTCACAAGCCTCATAGCATCAACTGAATTCTCCCAAACAGAACGGAATTCCTTTTCAGATTTGATTAAAGTATCCATCATTTTCTTACGCTGAGTAATATCTTCCTGAACAGCTACGAAGTGAGTAATTTTTCCAAACCTATCAATTATCGGTGAAATTATAGTATCAACCCAAAATAAAGAACCGTCTTTTTTACGATTTAGTATTTCCCCTTTCCATTCTTCTCCACTTTTGATTTTATTCCACAATGAAGCATAAAATTCTTCTGAATGGAAACCAGATTTTAATATTCTTGTAGGTTGTCCTTTAACTTCCTCAACTGAGTATTGAGTACATTCCTCAAACTTGGGATTAACAAATTCAATCTCACCCTTTGTGTTAGTTATACAAATTATTGCAGGATTCTGAATAATAGCAGTCTTCAGCAGTTGAATTTCTTTTTCAGCCTGTTTTTGCTCAGTCTTGTCAAATACGATAGAATAAAAGAATTTATGATTCTTTATTGTAATTAATGAAGTGTAAATCTCAACATCTTTTACCTGACCATCTGCTAATCTATGCTTGGCTTCAAATTTACTTTGAGTTTTATCATAAATTTTTATCATTGATTTCTTAATAACCTCGGGTGAAGCTGCATCAATATCGAAAATAGTTTTTTCCTTTATTTCTTCAAGAGTGTATTTATAAAACTCCTGGGCTGATTTATTTGCATCAATCACCATCCCACTTTCTGCATCCATTAAAAGAAGTATCGCTTCCTGATTTTCAAACAAATTTCTGAATCGTTCTTCACTTTCCCGAATTTCTTCATCTTTTCTATTTCTTTCGATATAAATACTTAAGAAGTTAGCTATATTCTCCATTATACGGATAATTGAATCGTCGAACGCACGAGGATTTGAATAATCCTGAATGACAACTGCCCCGATAACTTCATCTTTAATTTTAAGAGGAACACCAAGCCATTGTTCAGGAAGTGTTCCAACTATCCCGATTTTATTCTCTTCCAATAAATTCTGTAAATCAGATTTATTCAAACATAGCGTTTTATTCTGTTCAATTAAGTAACCTGTCAAAGAACCTTTTGCTCGCCAAATCGGAATTGAATCTTTTTCATCTGTTTCAATTGCTGAGCGAAGAAGTCCTGTTTCTTTATTATAAAATGCTACAAAAAAGTTTTTAATATCTGTAATCTGAGATAATTGCTGCCTGATCAAATCAAAAAGTTCTAATTCGGGTTTGTGAGTCAACACTGCTTCAGAAACTTTGACTTCTATTTGAGAAAGTAACTCTGACTTTTTAACCAGAGTAATATCCTGAACAGCTCCGACAATTCCTGTGACTCTTTTTTCTTTCTCATCCCAAATTGGATAGGCATAAACTCTAACCCAAACAACCCTTCCGCTTTTATGAAATGTTCTTACTTCACTTACCGTCTCCTGATTATTAAGGATTTTGGTTAATGCTGCTCTATCAACCTCAAAATCTTCCGGATGTAATGTCGCAGACCAGCCACCAATTGCTAAATGTTCCTCAAATGTATATCCAGTTATTTCTTCGAATGCACCGGCAACCCAATCTGTAATACTTTTACCATCTTTTTCGATTCTTGTTGAAAATAAATAATCGGATAACAGATTTGAGATTAATCTGAATTTTTTTTCACTTTCTTCTAACTGAAGATGAAATAGCTCTTTTTCTGTTACATCAGTTATGTATCCTTCCAAATAAAGAAGCTCACCGAAATTAGAATAAACACCCCTACCTCTTTCCCAAACCCATTTCTTTTCTCCTGATTTAGTAAAGATCGGATAAGTAAATTCAAAAAGACTTTTATTCTTTATTACATTTTCCCAAAGATTATAAATCTCGTTATGATATTGTGGATCAATAATATCATTGAAGACGGGATTATCATTAAGAAAATCTTCAGGTTTGTAACCAGTTATTTCATAACATCCAGCACTTATATAATGCATAGTCCAATTTTTATCATAAGCACATCTGTAAACAAAACCGGGTAAATTTGCAATAAGGAAACTTTGAAATTTATCCTTTTCTTCAAGTTCTTTTATTTTTTTCCTTTCTTCTGTCTGATCACGAAAAACTAATACCACGCCTATTATTTCATTATTCACTTTGATTGGAGCAGCGGAGTCAATAATTGGATATTCAGCTCCATTTTTACTGATTAGAATTGTATGGTTTGCAAGTTTGGTAGTAATACCATTTTCTATCACTAATTTTACTGGATTTTCTGCAGGTATTTTTGTTTCTTCATTATAAATTCTGAAAACAGATTCGAGAGGTTTGCCAAGTGCTTCATTTTCTTTCCAGCCAGTTAGTTCCTCTGCTTTAGAGTTCATACGAAGAACGTTTCCATACTTATCTGTTGATATTACTGCATCTCCAATACTGTATAGTGTCGTTTTAATGGACTCTTCGCTATTTTTTAGTGCAATTACATAATCATTTTTTTGTATTTGATTTAATAAAATCCTACCAATTCCCAATGTTATTATTGGATAAAAAATTATTACGGTTGGAGCAACTTTATTTATAACCGTAGATTTATGAACGGCCGGTAAAAAAATCATTAATATAATCATCGTACCACTGACAACAACACCAATCAAGTAAAGATTAAGATTTGTTAAAATTATTTTTTTCTTCTCAACCAAGTGATAAAAAATAAAGCCCCAGATAAAGGAGGAAGCTATTACTAATGCCCCCATCAATACACCACCGCCACCTAAAAACAATCTATAAGCAATAGTTAGAGATGCAGATATTAAACCTGTAATAGGCCCGAAAAGAAGTGTTGATAAACTTATTACGATAGAGCGTCCGTCGAAAATAATTCCTTCAGTAAAAACATAGGGACGCATCATTCCTATAATTCCAATTATTCCAAATAACAAACCTTGTAATATTTGTCCGATGTCAGTTCTTCTATCAAATCTTTGATCAATAAAATTTGAAATTACACTTAAAGCTAAAAGTACAAATAAATTATAGAGGAGCTCAACTATAATCATTTAATTGAAACCTACAAAGATTTTTGATAATTAATTATCGAATAAAAAGAATTTTTTATTAGAAATCTTAATTAGATAATGTTAAAAATAGGTACAAAAACTTTATCTTCTCAAAATTTTTAATAAATTTTGAAAATCTTCCGGCAGCTCTGAATCAAATTTCATAAATTGTTTTGAAATCGGATGGATAAAACCCAAAGTTTTGGCGTGTAATGCTTGTCTGGTCATAATATGCAGAAGGTTATTAACTCTTGCTTTCATCTGAGGTAATTCATTTCCGTAAACTATTTTATCACCACCATAAGTTCTATCACCGAAAACTGGCCTTCCGATGCCTGACATGTGAACACGAATCTGATGTGTTCTTCCGGTTTTCAATTTTAATTTAAGAAGAGTTGTAAATTCAAATTCTTCTAAGACTTCGTAAAAAGTAATTGCATCTTTACCTTCGTTTTGGCTAATTGTAAACTTTTTCCTATCTGATTTACTGCGAGTGATTTTAGTAATGATTTCGCCTTTAAATTGTGGAAATTTGCCCCAGCAAATTGCGTAATATTCTCTTTCAATGGTGTGTCTTGCAAACTGTTCTGCTAATTTTGAATGCGTAAAATCATCTTTTGCAACAATAAGTAAACCTGAAGTTTCTTTGTCAATCCGGTGAACGATGCCAACTCTAAAGTTTTCATTTACTTTGCTTAGTTTATTTGTGTGATGAAGAAGTGCATTTACAAGCGTACCTGTGTAGTTTGCAAAAGCAGGATGAGCAACCATTCCGGCAGGTTTATTTACTACTAATAAATTTTCATCTTCATAGATTATATCAAGAGGAATATTTTCGGGCTCAATCTCTTCTGGTCTTGGTGCTATGGGTTGAATAACTAAAATCTCATCAGAAGGTTTGACGATATAATTTGCTTTTGTAGGCTTTTGGTTTACTGTGATTAGTCCGGCTTTAATTGCTTCCTGAATTTTTGTTCTGGAAACGTTTTCGATGTGATTTGTTAGATATGTATCTAATCTTTCGGGTTTTTTCGCTTCAGGAACTTTTATCAGATGTTTCTTCTCTGTTATTATCTTGCTCATTTATTTTTTCTGATGGATTTTGAATTATTCCTTCATCCAATTCAGAATCAGAGGATTGTTTTGCTTCATCAACGTTAACAGAACTTTCAGAGTTAGTTTCAATTGCAGTATCTTCAGTATTATCTTCTTTTTTATAAAACAGAATTAATATCAAAACTCCGATACTGACAGCGGCATCTGCAATATTGAAGATAGGCCATCTATCATAACTAATTCCAAAGATTGTAAAGTTGAAAAAATCGAAATCAAAAAAATCAACTACTCTTCCATAAAAAAGTGGAGCATAACCAAAAAAAACACCATAAAAAGTTCTGTCAATCAAGTTTCCGATAGCTCCACCAAGTATAAATGCGATGGAAATTCTCAAACTAAGACTTTTGTCCCGAATCATATACAAGTAGAAAACAAGTCCGACACTTGCTATTAAAGAAAACAACGAAATTGCTAATTTGAAGTTCTCTCCGGGATCAAATCCGAAAGCCATTCCGGGGTTCTCGATGTATGTGAGACGAAAAAAATCATTGATGATTGGAATGCTCTGACCATAATACATTCCCTCATAATTAAAATTTAAGAATGGAATTGAAAATCCTTTGACTAATAATTTAGTTATCTGATCAATTAAGACTATAACAACTGATAATAAAATTACTTTCAATAATCAATCTCCGTTAACACCGTTTACTCAATATTATTACTTTTTCTCTTGTCTTTGTTTCATCGGCAAGCAGAGCTGGGTATGAGGAACAGCTTCCAATCTTTCCTTTGGAATCAAAGGACAAGTCGGACATAAATACTGAGGCTCTTCAACACAAGGGCTGCAAATCCCATAAGTTCCATCTTCAATTCGTTTCAATGCCTCTTCAAGATAGGTAAGAAATTTAGTTTCTCTTTGTGCGTAAAGGAAAGTTTTTTCTCTTTCCATTGCATCAGTTCCCTGCTCAGCCATATGTAGTGAATATGGTGAATTTTCGTTTATGTATTCTCCAGTTGATGGATCGAGCATTTGATCTCTGAGATTTTGAAGTTGCTCAATAATTTCATTCTGCTTTTCAATGATTATACTTTTGAAATGTTCTAAATCTTTTTTGCTATACTTTTTAATCTTCTTTAGAGCTTCAGCACGTTTTCTGGCTGCTTCCATCTCTGCTAAAATCTGAGCATCAATTTCATTTTCTTCCTGAATGGTTACTTCAACTTGCTTTTCAATTGTGGAAAGCTTTTTAATTTCCTTTGGTGCTCTTTTTTGTTTTTTCTCTTTTACAACAGGAGTAGATACTTTTTTTTCTTTTTTAATTTCTTTAGTCTGTTTTTTCTTGGGTTCAACTTTCTTCGTTGTTTTTTTTGCAACTTTAGTTTTTGCAGGTTTTGAAACAACTTTTTTTGATGTTGCTTTTTTCACTTTTGGTTTTTCTGATTTCTTTTTAACAGCAGTTTTAGTTTTTGTTGCGGATTTTTTAACAGCCTTTTTCACAATCTTCTTAGCCATTTTATTTTCCTTTCGAAATTATTATTAAACTTTTTTTATAAAAATTTTACAATCGAAACCGTTTATTTGCCAATCTTGATTGTATGATTCCTTCAGTTCTGAATCCGAAGTTAATTTTTCTGCCAAAGTTTCATTAGAAATATAATCAGAAAATTTGTTGATTGCTTGAACAAATTCTTTAGGTCCAATAAAATTAATCATAATCTTATCCGTAACCTCAAATCCGGCATCTTTTCTCATATTTTGAATTCTATTGATAAACTCTCTCGCAAGACCTTCGTCAATTAATTCCTGTGTGAGTTCTGTATCAACTGCGACTGTAACACCCGACTGAGTTTCAACAAACCAACCTTCAATTTCGTGACTGATAATTTCAACATCATCCTTTTGAATTGAAATGGTCTCTCCATCTATTATTATTTCAATTGAAGAACCATTTTCAAGAGATTTAATTTGATCTTTATCGAAGTTCTTGATCTCTTCGGCTACTTGTTTTACCTTTTTCCCAAATTTCGGTCCGATTGACTTGAAGTTTGCTTTACAAGTTTTATTTACGATTTCCGAATCATCATTCAAAATAATCAATTCCTTGATATTCACTTCATCAAGAATTACGTCTCTCATTTTGTCAAGAGCATCACGTTTTTCTTTTTCCACAACAACCATAATTCTCTTAAGTGGTTGACGAACTTTGAGATTATTTTTTGCTCTCATTGCACGAGTAAGATAAACTACCTGCTGAGCAATGTCCATTTTTTGTTCAAGTTCAGGTTCACGATAGGTTTGTTTTGGAAACTCTGAAAGATGAACAGATTCATATTTTTCTTTATTTGTAATTGTGTTCAAATTTCTGTAAATCTCTTCAGCAATGAATGGTGCAAACGGAGAAGTTAACTTTGCAACAGTGATCAAACATTCGTAAAGAGTTTGATATGCAGAAAGTTTTTCACGATTCATTTCCGATTTCCAGAATCTTCGCCTGCTTCTTCTTACATACCAATTTGATAACTGGTCAATCGTAAAATCAGAAACTGCTCTTGCTGCTTTGGTTACATCATACTCATCCATTTCTTTTTCATACTCTTCAACAAGGGCATTGAGTTTTGAGATAATCCATCTGTCAATTTCTGTGCGTTCTTCGTAAGGTACTAAACCTTCTTTGAATTCAAACTTGTCAATATTTGCATACAAAGCGAAGAAAGAATAAGTATTAACTAGTGTCCCAAAAAATTTTCTTTGAGTTTCTGCCAAACCTTCTTCATCAAATAAGGTTGGACGCCATGGTGGACTATTTGTTATCAAATACCATCGGGTAGCATCAGCTCCATACTTTTCAAATAAATCAAAAGGATCAACAGTGTTTCCTTTTGACTTTGACATTTTATTTCCTTTTTTATCAAGGATTAACTCGTTGACTAAAACATTTTTATAAGCAACATTATCAAACAACATTGTCGAAATTGCGTGTAAAGTATAAAACCAACCTCTTGTCTGGTCAATACCTTCACTTATAAAATCAGAAGGGAAATATCTTTTTTCAAAAAGTTCTTTGTTCTCGAAAGGATAATGATACTGAGCAAATGGCATTGCACCTGAATCATACCAGACATCAATTACTTCTGGAGTTCTTTTATAAATTTTTCCATTCTTTTCAAAAAGAACTTTATCAACAAAATGTTTATGCAAATCAATATTTTCAATTGCAGAAACAGGAATTCTTTTTCCGTCTTCTTCAATAAATCCCTGCTTTAATTCTTCAATACTTCCAATTGCAAACATATCGCCATCATCATTAACCCAAATTGGAAGCGGAGTTGCCCAAAATCTATCTCTTGAAAGAGCCCAGTCTTTATTTTCTTCCAACCAGTTTCCAAATCTTCCTGAACCTACTTCTGGTGGCTGCCAGTTTATAGTTTTATTTAGTTCAACCATTCTTTCGGCGAACTGAGTAGTTTTTATAAACCAAGATTCACGCGCATAATAAATTACTGGCACGTCCTGATGACGCCAGCTAAATGGATAGGTGTGAATGATAGTTTCTTTTTTGTAAAGTTTTCCTTCGTGTTTGAGCTTTAAGACTATTCCATTATCAGCATCTTTGACGAATTGTCCAGCAAAATCAGTAACTTCATTAGTGAATAATCCTGAACGAGTTACTGGTTGTAACAAAGGCAGATTATATTTTTTAGAAATTTCATAATCATCAGCACCAAAAGCAGGAGCGATGTGAACAATTCCTGAACCATCTTCTGTGCTGACAAAATCGCCTTCAATAACATAAAAAGCTTTCCTATCGACCTGACAATAATCCAGAAGCTGAATGTAATGAATTCCGGCTAAATCTTTTCCTTTCAGTTCTTCGAGTATTTCATAGTCTTCATCAATTACTGAAAGTCTTTCTTTTGCAAGAATAATTACTTTGCCTTCTGATTTTATTTTCACATAATCTATTTCTGAACCAACTGCGAGAGCAACATTGGAAATCAAAGTCCAGGGAGTTGTTGTCCAAACTAAAAAGTATTCATCAGCATCTTCACGCTGAAATAAAACATAAACTGACGGATCTTTTGTTTCTCGATAGCCTAAAGCAAGTTCGTGAGATGAAAGCACTGTTTCAGATTTTGGATCCTGCGGAACAATTTTGTAATCACGATAAATTAATCCTCTGTCGAAAAGATTTTTTAATGACCACCAAACTGATTCAATGTAATTGTTATCCAGAGTTATGTAAGCAGATTTCAGATCGATCCAATAGCCCATTCGTTCAGTCATCTTCTCCCACAAGTCCAAGTAAGTAAAAACTGATTCTTTACATTTCTGGTTATACTTTTCTATTCCAAATTCAATAGCTTCGCTCTTATGTTTTATACCAAGAGATTTCTCAACTTCAATCTCAACAGGTAAACCGTGAGTGTCCCAACC
>CAKZLD010000220.1 GCA_937125135.1 uncultured Ignavibacterium sp. | reverse complement strand
GAAATTTCAAAGTAGTCTTCTTCCGTTTGTAAATCATCAGCGCCGGCATCAAGCACAATTGCTAAAATATCGTCTTCAGTTTTGCCTTGTTTAGGAATTGTGATTATTCCTTTTCTATCGAACATCCAGGCAACAGAGCCCGTCTCACCTATTGAGCCGCCGTGTTTACTAAAAATATGCCTTACTTCAGCTACTGTTCTGTTTTTATTGTCAGTTGCTACTTCAACCATAATCGCAACTCCGGAGGGTCCGTAACCTTCGTAAGTTAATTCGTGGTATGCAACGCCTTCAAGTTCGCCTGTGGCTTTTTTAATTGCACGTTCGATATTTTCGGCAGGCATATTTTGAGATTTGGCATTGTCAATTGCGAGTCTTAATCTTGGATTTCCATCAGGGTCTCCGCCACCTTGTCGTGCAGCGATAGTAATTTCTTTAATAAGCTTTGTAAAAATTTTCCCTTTTTTTGCATCGAGTGCTGCTTTTTTTCTTTTAATTGTTGCCCATTTAGAGTGACCTGACATTTAATTCTCCCGATAATTTTCAGTTTGACTTAATCTTATATCTCTAATTTTAAGCTGAGGAATTGATCTCTCATCTTTTTCAATTTTATCAATAATATAAACAATATCAAATTCTGAGTTTTTATTTTCTTTAAGCAAATCTAAATATTCACCGAGGTTAAAGCCAATAGCATCAATTACTTTTTGGCTGGACTTATGTTTGAAACTTACAACTAAATGGTTGTTTCCTACTATTCTCGGGTTATTTAAAATATTTACTCCCTTGGTCAGAAATACTGGACGCATATTTCCGGGTCCGAAAGGTGCAAACTGCTCTAATATTCTAATAAACTTCGGAGTAATTTCAACGAACTTAATTTCAGAATCTATCTGAATTTCAGGAATCAAGTCTTCTTCAGAAATGCTTTCGCGAACAATTTCATTAAACTTTATTCGGAATTCTTCGATCTTATCCAATTGAATTGCAAGTCCCGCAGCTGCTTGATGGCCACCATAATGAAGTAGAACATCTTCACAGCGTTTTAAGGCATCGTAAATATTAAAATTATTTATGCTTCTTGCAGAGCCTTTTGCCACTCCATCAACTGTTGTTAGCATAATTGTAGGGCGATAATATTTTTCAACAAGTCTTGAAGCAACTATTCCTATAACTCCCGGATGCCATTCTTCCTGATGAAGAATAATAGCTAATTCTTTTTTCAAGTCTAATGAATTTTCAACTAAGCTGTTTGCATAATCAAAAGTATCAACATCAATTTTCCTTCGCTCATAATTTTCATTTTCCAATACTTTGGCTAATTCAGTTGCCTCTTCGTATTTATCAGTTATTAAAAGCTCAACAGCACGTCTGGCATCTCCTAATCTTCCGACAGCATTTATTCTTGGTGCGATAGTAAAAACGACCTGACCTGAAGTAAGTGAACCTTTTTGTAATCCGGCACTTCTTAATAAAGCTTCAATTCCGGGTCGGGGATTGTTATTGATTTGATCGAGTCCTTCTTTAACTAACACTCTGTTTTCTCCGGTGAGAGGAACGATATCGGCTGCACCGGCTAATGCAACCAAATCAAGATATTTCAATGGTAGGTCTCTTTTACCAATTCTTTCAGAGATGCCTTGAGCTAATTTGAAGGCAACTCCAGCACCGGATAAATATTTGTAAGGATAATTACAATTCGGTTTGATTGGATCTAAAACAGCGATTGCATCAGGAAGCTGATCTTTCGGCTGATGATGATCGCAAATTATTAAATCAAGTCCCATTTTTTTTGCATAATCTGCCTCTTCAACTGCGGTAATACCACAATCAACAGCAATTATTAAAGATGCATTTTTTGATTTAATGAAATCAAGACTTTCTTTTGAAATTCCGTAACCTTCTTCCAATCTTTTTGGAATGTAAAAATCCACGTTAGCATTAAGCTCTTTTAGAAATAAATACAAAAGAGAAGTTGCGCAGGTGCCATCAACGTCATAGTCACCGTAAATATAAATAAGCTGATTTCCAGTAATTGCTTTAATCACTCTTTTTGTGGCGGTATCCATTCCATCCATTAGAAATGGATCGTAGAGAGAGTTGAGAGAAGGACGGAAGAAATTTTTTGCCTGATAAAATGTTTTAATATCACGTTGAACTAAAAGTTTTGCAAGCGGCTCTGAGATGTTCAACGATTCTGAAAGGGTTTTTATGGTAAATGTATCTTCAACTTCTTTAATTTTCCAAATTTTGTTGATCATAAAAATATTTAGTTCAAATTTGAAAGAACAGAACTGATAGAAAACCTGTAAGCCGAATTCTGTTGTCCTCTGAATTTTATTCAGGGGATGGCAATTATTTATCTTGCTCCGATGTTACCATCGGAATCCAGCGGTCTACCCAAAAATCGCAGTCACAGAAGACACTTCGAGCGAACAACTCTCCTCTCCGAAAAGGAGAACGATTTTTCTACTTGACCTTGCTTCGGGTGTGGTTTGCCGTGCCCCCGATATTACTATCGAGGCGGTGAGCTCTTACCTCGCCTTTTCACCCTTACCCCAACAAGTCGGGGCGGTATATTTTCTGTGGCACTTTCAGTTATTCCAATGGAATACCCGGTCATTAACCGGCACCCTGTTCTTTGAAGTTCGGACTTTCCTCTCCCTCAATTTATTCGAGGTAGCAATTGCCCGGTATTCTATCAGTTTATTCTTTAAAGTGATTTCCCGTCAAGGGATAATCTGCCAATTACTTTTTAATAAGGTTCAAAAACCGTGAGCTTTTCTTAAAAGAACTTTTCATTTTCACGCGATACTTACATTAGATCGAAGCGTAATTTTCATCCAATCGTCAGTATGTGCCTATAGCATTCAGCATACTTTTGAAAGACTGACAATTTAGTCTTTTGAAACAACCTCATGGAATTTTATTATCTTCTCATTCAATACAAATATAATGGTTTTTGAATGAGCTTCGAAACACCATTAAAAATGGATAATGTTTCGATTAAAGAGTTTTTTCAGCTTCCTCTGCGATTTCCTGAGAGACAAGAATTCTGCCGCAGTATTCGCAGGTAAAAAGTTTGTTATTTCTTCTGATTTCTAACTGTCTTTGAGCTGGGACAATATTGTGACACCCAGAACAAGCAGATCTTTTTATCGTAACAACAGCTCTTCCTTTTTTCGCTTTTCTGATTCTCTGATAAATAGAAAGATCTGGTTTTTTAACCTGCTCTTCAATCTTTTTAAAAGTTTCTCTTAATTTGTTTTCTTCTTTTTCATTTGCCTTTATTATCTCTTTCAGCTCAGCTTCTTTTTCTTTTAGCTCCTTTTCAAGCTCTTTGATTTTGGGTAAAAGCTCCTCAATCTCATCAGTAAGAACTTTGCTTGAGTCAGCAAGTGCATCATTTTCAGCTTCCATCTTTTTGATTGCTTCTTCTGTGTGGTCTATCTCTTTTGTTAATGCATCATATTCTTTGTTGTTTCTGACCTGATAAAGCTGAGACTTAAATTTTTTCTGAGATTCTTTTAATCTCTCAATTTCATTATCGTTTGATTTTCTCTTTTCGAGAGATTCCTGTTTTTCTTTTTCTTTTGATTTGACTTGTTCTTTTAATTCATTTATTTGAGAACTAAGATAATTCACATTGGTAGGCAAGTCTCCCCGAAGCTCTTCCAATTCATCAAGTTGACTGTCAATTATTTGAAGTTGATATAGAATTTTTAATCGGTTATACAATTTATTCTCCTGATTTATTATAAAATATTATTGGGTTAGTTGAACCCTTAAACTTATAAACTTGTATTTTCTTATTCTCTAAAAAATTTTGAAGTCTTTTTTGAATCTCATTTAGAATAAAAATTTCGGTTTCGTAATGACCTGCATCAATCAAAAGAATTTTTCCTTCGGCTTCTTGAAATTTGTGATACTTAACATCTGCAGTAATAAAAGCATCAGCGTTTTGTTTTATTGCTTCATCAGTCAAATCACTTCCTGACCCTCCACAAACAGCAACAGTCTTTATTTTATTTCTTTTTGATTCTGCGTATCTGAAATTTTTAATATTAAGTTGTTTTGAGACAAAAGAAAGAAAATCTTTTTTATTTAATTCATCATTCAAAATACCAATAGCCCCGACTCCGTAATTCGGATTATCATTATACAGTTTGTAAACATCGTAAGCTACTTCTTCATAGGGGTGACTTTCTCTCATTGCCTTTAAAACAGTTGGGAGATTGAAGGTATCAACGACCATTTCTAATCTGATTTCATCAACGTATTCGAGATTTCCTTTTCTGCCTAAGAAAGGATTTGAACTTTCACTTCCTTGAAAAGTCCCTCGTCCTTCTAATCTGAAACTGCAATTTGAATAATCACCGATTATTCCGCCACCTGCAGAGTGCATTTCTGAAGCAACTTTTTCAACATAATCTTTAGGAACGAAAACAACAACTTTATACTGATTAGATGAAAGATTTTTCAGGAATCTCAATTTCTGAAGTTTTAACTGTTTCGCAAGTTGAAAACTTACACCGTCTTTTGTAAAATCCAGATTTGTATGAACTGAAAAGAGATTTATATCGTTTTTAATCAAAGTCTTAATTATTTCTGAGTTGTCCTTGGATGTGTTTAGTGATTTTATTGGAGTGAAAATTAGAGGATGATGGCTTATAATCAGGTTACACTTCTTTTTGATGGCATCTTCCACCACCCTTGAGTTGACCTCGAGACAAAGTAAAATATTTTTTATTTGATTCCGTTGCGAGCCAACCTGAAGACCAACATTATCTTTTTCCCAGGCAATCCCCGCAGGCGCCCAATTTTCTATATATTTAATTATCTCTTCTAGTAACATATACAAAAAAAATGCACTTCGGATTAGAAGTGCATTTATAGTTTATTAACTCTTTTTAA
>CAKZLD010000219.1 GCA_937125135.1 uncultured Ignavibacterium sp. | reverse complement strand
TCCCCGGTTTTGGCTTTGATTTTCCAACGAACAAGAACACGTCTAAAAATTTCAATAAAAAATCAAACAAAGATGATGATAGTTCAGATTTTTTGAGAATGATAATGGATTAGAAAGCTAAATCAATATCAGTAATTTTAATTGAAACTCTCCGTATAAAAAATGTGGAGAGTTTTTTTGAAAGAATTTAATTTTTATTCGTTCAATGGTCTTGATTCGATGGTTACATTTCCGTCAAAATCTCTGACAACAATTATTCTGTTCGGGCGGCAGCAAATTCTGCAATCTTCAACGAAATCTTGTTTTCCATCAATGGTCAAATCTACCCAAACGGAATTTTCAACTCCACAATATTGGCATGTCCAGTCTAACACGTCATCTGTTTGCATAAATTTCTCGTTTTTTTATTTAAAATTAATTAAATATTATTGAATTACAGATGAAATTATTGCTCCAAATTTTTTTATCATTTTTCTGATGTTTGAAACTTTTTTTACTTGAAACAATCTTACGTTCATATAAAAACAATTAACTAATAATTGAGAAAGGCGAATATGACACGAAAATCAATATTAAATGTATTCATAGTTTTATCTTTCATATTATCATTGAATACACTTTCAGCAAATACTCCGGATAATAAAAAAGCTCCTGATTTTGCTTTGAAAACATTAGATGGAAAAACGGTTAAATTATCAGATTACAAAGGAAAGATTGTAATTATTGATTTTTGGGCTACCTGGTGTCCTCCTTGCCGAAAAGGAATTCCTGATTTGATTGACTTACAGAAAAATTATTCGAAAGATTTGGTGATTGTCGGTATTTCTTTAGACCAGGAAAGAACGATAAAAGACTTAAAACCATTTATTGAAAACTATGGTATAAACTATCCGGTTGTCCTCGGTGATGAAAAAGTTGTGAAAGATTATGGCGGAATAAACGCAATTCCTACTTCTTTCATTGTTGATCGCAAAGGTTTTATAGTTGACTCTCACGTTGGTTTAGTTCCTAAAACAGTTTACGAAGATAAGATTAAAAAATTATTAGGGAAGAAATAAGTTTCTATCGTTAGTCTCTTTCATAAGAATTTATCTCAAAATTATAAATTGTCAGTCGGAGCCTTTGGTGCATAGCATTCTTAAGAAAGACTGACAATTCTAATTCAAATTAAGAATCAACCTTCCACCAAGACTTTTTGTACAATATCTTACATCTGTTCATATTTAGCCAATTCTCTACAGCCACACTTTAAAAATTTCTATTTTTTTAGCTTTTTCAAGTGGTATTTGATTTGGGTTATTCTAAACAAAACAAAGTTACAATAATGAGTATATCCACAATCAAATTATTAGAAAGATTTATTGATTACTGTGCCGAAAGAAATAAGGTTATCAGTAGAAACATTGCTAATGTAGGCACAGAAAATTATCAACGACAAGATATTTCCTTTGAAAAAGTTCTGGGCGACACTTTGAATTCTGGCATCAAAACCACTAAAGAAAAACACATAAAATTCAGTTTGATTGAACCTGATTCATATTCAATTCAAAACACCAAGATTGAAGAATATAAATCAGGCGTTAATAATGTTGATATTGAAAAAGAAATGTCAGACTTAGCTGAAAATACTTTGCTTTTCAAATTCGCATCTAAAAAAATTGGGGATTATTACAAAGGAATTCAAAATGTTATCAAAGGTGGAGGACGAGTATGAAAATTGGAAATAGTTTTTTTGGTTTTGACATTAGCGCAAGAGGTTTGAGTATTCAAAGAAAAAAGATGAATCTGATAGCTGAAAATTTAGCGAATGGAAATTCAGTAAGAACTGAAGACGGACAACCAATCAAAAGAAAAGTTCTGAATGTTGTTCAGAAGAATTCAAATTTCTCAGAGCAAATGAGAGATATTTCAAACACAATAAAAATGAATACAACAAATCCCAATCATATAAGAAGACCAATCGAGAATTCAGCTTCAAATCAAAATAATTCAGATATGAAAATAAGTATTGAAGAAGATAAAACTCCCGGTGATGTAGTTTATATGCCAGAACATCCGAACGCAGATGAAAATGGTTATGTAGAAATGTCCAACATAAATACCATAAATGAAATGATTGATATGATTGCAGCTACCAGAAGTTATGAAGCTAATTTAACTGCATTAAATTCTTCTAAACAAATGATAAAAGATTCATTGGAGATATAAAATGAAAATAGAAAATAACATTAACTCGTCAATGATTCATTCAGTAAAATCTTCAAATAGAATTCAAAAGACATATGATCTTAAATCTACAAACCAACTTGAGGTGATAAATAAAGAAGAGAAGCAGTTTTTTGCAAATATGTTTCCGGAAAAAAAATCTGAAGTAATGGAATACAATTTTTACAATCGCACGGGTAAAGTAAATAACATACAAGTCGGTTCACTATTCGACAGGAGATTTTAATATGGCAATAGAAAAAATTACTGGATTAACTACTCCGTTTATTCAGGAGACAGTAAAACCAAAAAGTGATGTTGCCGAGTTTGCAAGTGTGTTTGGTGAGTTCATCGGATCAGTAAATGATGATCAATTAAAATCATCTCAAATTACCAGAGAATTCATTAACGGAGAAGGAGTTGAAATTCACGAGGTTATGATTGCAGGCGAAAAAGCAAAGACCAGTCTTGAACTTTTAATGGAAATAAGAAATAAAACAATTGATATGTACAGAGAATTAACAAGGATGTCAATATAATCTATGGCAAAAAGTAAAGCATCAACAGAATCAATAAAAAACTTTTTTAGTACACTTACGTTAAAACAGAAGGTAATAATCGGAGCTTCTGTATTTACCACATTTACACTAATAATGCTTTTGATTTCTATTTTTAATCAGCCAAGCTATTCAGTATTGTTTGCAGATTTATCTCAACAGGACGCATCAAAGGTAGTAGAACATTTAAATGCTCAGAAAATTCCTTATCAGATCGAAAATAATGGAACAATGATTACAGTTCCGAAAGACAAAGTTTATGAAACCAGATTGGAGCTTGCAGGAAAAGGATTACCTTCATCCGGAACAATTGGTTATGAATTGTTCGATAAAACTTCTATGGGTATGAGTGAATTCATGCAGAAGCTCAATTACAAAAGAGCATTAGAAGGTGAATTAGCGAGAACCATTATGGGTCAGGAAGGAGTTGAAGGAGCGAGAATACACCTGGTTTTTCCGGAAAAATCAATTTTCAAAGATGAGCAAGTTCCACCGACGGCTTCTGTAGTTATTAAATTACGTGATAATTTCAAACTCCCCCGCGAAAAAGCTTCAGCAATAGTGAATTTTATATCAAGCTCAGTTGAAGGATTATCAACAAACAATATTACCTTGATTGATACAAAAGGACGTCTGCTTTGGCGAGAAGATTCTGAAGATAATCTTTCCTTTGCTTCCACCAAACAATACGAAATTAAAAATTCCATTGAAATGTATCTCGCTCAGAAAGCTCAAAATCTTTTAGATAATGTCTTAGGTTATGGAAATGCGATGGTTCAGGTAGATGCCGAATTGAATTTTAATCAGGTAGAAAAAACAATGGAAATTTATGATCCAGAATCTCAGGTTGTAATTAGTGAACAGACCTCTTCAGGTTCGAATTCAGGATTTACAATCGGAGATACCACGCAACAAAGCAATGAAAATTCAATTACAAATTATGAAGTTAGTAAAACGATTCAAAAGGTTATCGAAGAGACAGGCAATATTAAAAGGTTGAGTGTTGCGGCTGTAATTAACGACATTCCAAAAATAGTTGAAAAAGATGGTAAGCAAGTTGTTGAATATACTCAGCGCTCTCCTGAACAGTTAAGAAAAATCGAAGAATTATTGCGTGGAGCTTTGGGAATCAACAATGAAAGAAATGATATGCTATCAATTGTAAATATTCCTTTCGAAACAAAACCTTTGGAAGACGATACTAATGCTCAACCACCTTCTTTTTTTGATGATAAGAATGAAATAATAAATTTAATTCTGATAATTCTAGCAATAGCTGGCTCTATTCTTCTTCTAAAAAATATCACCGGAAAGATTAAATCAGATAAAATTCATATCGGAACTTTAGACAGTGACAAACTTCCAAAAGGAAGTACCGATGTTCCGCTTGGAAGACTTGACACAAAAGAAAAACCTCATTCAGAATTATCATCTGCAGGAAAATCAACTTTATTAGAAATAAAGAAAAAAAGAGAGCAGCTTCCAATTGGCGATTTGGAGGAAGAGATTTCTATTGAAGCTATGAACAGAGAGAATCAAATTGAAAAGATTAAAAATTATATAATCAAAAACCCGGCAGACGCTTCAAAATTAATAAACACTTGGTTGTACGAAAATGAGTAATAAAGCAAATAACCCAGCTCCAGATGTTTCAACGGCTGAACCTGTATCAGGCATTCGTAAAGCAGCATTGTTATTCCTTGCAATAGATGTTGAAACAGCAGCTTCTATAATGAAATATCTGGATTCAGAACAGGTTGAAAAAATATCCACAGAGATAGCAAAAATTAAAAACGTCTCCTCAAAAGTTGTTGATGATATTGTTAAAGAATTCCACGAAATGGTGATAGCCAGAGAATATGTACTTGAAGGCGGAATTGAATACGCTCAAATGCTTTTAGAAAAATCGCTTGGAGTTGCAAAAGCACAAGAGATTATAGAAAAAGTTAAATCCCTTACTACTATGAAAGGATTTGATTTCCTGAAAAAAGCTGATTCAGCACAGTTAGTCAGTTTTCTTAGTAAAGAACATCCACAGACAATTGCATTAATCCTCTCTCATTTAAGTCCAGATAAAACTGCTGAAGCTTTAAGAGAATTACCTGCAGACCTCAGGTCAGATGTAGCATTCAGAATCGCAACTTTAGGGAAAGTAGCTCCAAGCACATTAAAACAAATTGAAAAAATTGTTGATGAATTGGCCGGAAGCTCTCTCAATCAAACTGTTACTAAAATTGGCGGTACAAAAAGTATAGCAACTATACTTAATAAAATGAACGTAAAGCTTACAAAAGAAATTCTTCAAAACTTTGAAATGTGGGATCCCGATGTTACTCAAGAAATAAAACGACAAATGTTCTTATTTGAGGATATTATAAACATCGCTGATAAAGACATTCAGAAAATTCTTAAAGAAGTTGATCGAAAAGATCTCGCTCTCTCATTGAAGATTGCAGATGAGAAACTCAAAGAGAAAATATTTAAGAATATGTCTGAACGTGCAGCTGATTTGTTGAAAGAGGAACTTCAATATATGGGTATGGTTCGATTGAAAGAGGTTGAATCGGCTCAGGCAAAAATTATTGATGTTGTAAAGAATCTTGAAGAAAGTGGTGAAATAGTAATTAGTGGTGGAAGCAAAGAGGATATGTATGTCTGAGAAAATCATACTCAATGGTTCATCGAACAAAGTTAAAGGAATTAAACTCAACGAGGTTCTGAATTTAGTTCCTCAAAATGACAATATCGAAATTCAGCAGAAACAGATTGAAATTGAACTTCATAATCAATTTATAAAAGGATTTAATGAAGGTCAAAAAGAGGCTATCAATCGCTTGCAGAAAGAGTATTCAGAAAAATTAAAGGAAGCATACAATCTTTTGGACTTAATTACTTCAAAAATTGATTGTCAAATCAAGGAACAAATTGAGAGAATAAATGAATTTGTACTCCAATTATCTTTTCAAATAGCTGAGAAAATTATTCGTCGTGAAGTTGAAAAAGATTCACCTGTACTTAAAGTGGTTGAAGAGGCGTTGAAAAAATTGACTTCTGCTAATGAAGCAATCATTAAGCTAAATCCATCAGATTTGAATTTAGTGGAATCCCATTTAGCAGTGATAAACAAAAAATTATCATCCGGAAATATTCGATTAGAAGCTGATGAAAGAATAGAAAAAGGCGGCTGTCTAATCGAGACAGAAATTGGAAAAGCAGATGGTAGAATTTCATCACAAATTGAAAACATTAAACGTCAGATAGAAACTTATTTTGAGGAAAACAATGATTGATAACCTTTACTCAAAATATGTTTCAGTAGTTCAAAACACTGATACTATAAGACTCAGTGGTAAAGTTACTGATGTAATCGGATTGATAATTGTATCAATTGGTCCAAATGTTTCACTCGGAGAAACTTGCAAGATTATTGATAAAGATGGCAACCTAATTTGCAGGTCTGAAGTTGTCGGATTCAAGGATGGAAAAGTTTTATCAATTGCTTTAGATGATGTGCATAGTATCGCACCCAAATCAGAAATTATTGCAGAAGGAAGACCATTTTCAATAGGAGTTGGTAAAGAGTTATTAGGAAGAGTTATCGATGGATTAGGATGTCCGATGGATGGAAAAGGAGATATTAAGTATTCATCATTCCGTTCAATTCATAGACAACCACCATCACCACTTCATAGAAAAAGAATAGATACTCCATTACAAACTGGCGTTAGATCAATTGACGGACTTCTCACCATCGGAAAAGGTCAGCGAGTCGGAATTTTTGCAGGCAGTGGCATCGGAAAAAGTGTTTTGTTGGGTATGATTGCAAGAAATACTAATGCTGATATAAATGTAATTGCTCTTACAGGTGAAAGAGGAAGAGAAGTAAGAGAATTTATTGAAAGAGATTTAGGTGAAGAGGGATTAAAAAAGTCTGTTGTAGTTGTGGCAACAAGCGATAAATCTGCTCTATTGAGAATGAAAGGTGCTTTTCTCGCTACGACTATCGCAGAATATTTCCGCGATCTCGGAATGGACGTTTTACTAATGATGGATTCAGTAACCCGATTTGCAATGGCTCAAAGAGAAATTGGTTTAGCAATAGGTGAACCACCGACCACCAAAGGTTATACACCAAGTGTTTTTGCCACATTACCAAAACTTTTAGAAAGAGCTGGTACTTCAAAACAAGGATCAATAACGGGCTTGTACACTGTTTTGGTAGATGGCGATGATATGACCGAACCAATTGCTGATTCCGTAAGATCAATTTTGGATGGTCACATTGTGCTGTCAAGAAAATTAGCGAACAGCGGAATTTATCCAGCGATAGACCCTCTGCAAAGTATTAGCAGAGTAATGCCGGATATAGTTTCAAAAGAACATTGGGACAGAGTAAGAATTTTCAATGAAATTTTAGCAACTTATAAAGAAGCAGAAGATTTAATTAACATTGGTGCTTATGTGAAAGGAAGCAATCCTCAGATTGATCATTCATTATCTAAAATTGGTCAACTTAAATCTTTCATTAAACAGGATATGTTTGAAAAAACTGATTTCAGATCAACAATAGATAGATTAAATAATATAATTGAGTTATGAGTTGATTATGTCCAAATTCAAATTCAATCTTGAATCGGTAAAAAAAGTAAAAGAAAACCTTGAATCAAAGGTGAAAAGAGAAATAGCGCAGGTCAACTCCAGAATAAATGAAAAAATTTCCGAAAGAGAAAAACTGATTCAGGAACTTGATTCACTCAGAAATTTCAAGCTTCAAAGAATAAGTTCTTCCCAAATGCAGTTCTTACAGAATTATAAAATCACTTTAATATCTAAAATAAAAGATATTGAAAAGGAAATACTTCTGCTTGAAAAAGAAAAAGAGAATAAAATCAAACAACTTCAAATTTATTCTAAAGAAAAAAAGATAATAGAACAATATGAGGAACTCAAAAAAGCAGAATTTGAAAAAGAAGAAAATAAAATTGAAATGAAAATGTTTGACGAATTAGCAATTCAAAACTTTATGAGAGAAAGAATATGAAAAATATTGCAATAGTAATTCCGTTTGTTTTTGCTTTCCTATTTGTTACTGGAATGTTGGTTTATCTAAACACTCTTTATAACAACATTTTCCAATTCGACTTCTCTCCAAGGTTGGACAATCAATCACTCGCTGCTGCAGATTCTTTGGCGATTAAAGATACTGTTACTGTGAATAATTCTCAATCCGAGAGTGATACAACCTTAGTTGACAAAACTGGACTTAATGGTTTCCAAAATAATTTTAATCAAAAAGATCAATCGATAACAGAAAATAAAACAGACGAAAAATCAAACTCAGAGGTTAACAAAAATTTAGTTGAGAAAGCTAAAAGAGACTCTGCATATTCTGCTTGGTTGAAAAAGACTGTCAAATTGGTTGAAAATCTGCCTCCGGCTCAGGCTTCTAAACTATTAAAAAATTATTCCGATAATCAAGCGAGAGATATCATTTATGCTATGAAACAAAAAAAGGCAGCAAAAATCATCTCGTTTCTTGAATCAGAATATGTTCACAAATTAACAAGGTTTGAATAATGCTAATCAACACACTCTTTTTGTCAAAACCGTTAGTAAATTCTGAACACTCAGGTAAATCAGAAAACTCAGAAAAGATGTTCGGATTTCTTTTCTCAGAGATAATGAATGTAAATAATGATTCTGAAAAATTAGGCTTGATACCAGAGCATATTGGCGGCAACTTGATTGATTATAAAAGTGTTTTTATCAATTATAGTTTTGATTCAAATGTAATATTGTCGAATACAAATTTCAAAGAGACAAATGATCCAATCGTTTCTTTGTCAAAATTATTTTTTGAAGAGGATAATTCTAATAATCAAAAGATCAGCGAAACGGAAAAGATTATTTACTCACCTCAACAATTTGTAAACAGTTTTTCTAATCTGATAAAACTACTGGTTGAGAAAAATAATTTATCTGAAAATGTTGAATTAAAACTTTTTTCTAAAAATTTCATTTTATCTCAAAATGTAGATAGCTCTCACATTCCAAACATTGAAAAATTTCTTTTTGAAACTATTGAAAATGAGTCTGCTTTCTCATTGACTCTTAGCGCAGCTGGTAAAAAAGTGTTATTTGAGATATTATCTCAGGTGATTCCATCAATAATTACTCAGGATAAACCGGACATCAAAGAAAATAACAAGACACAAATTCAAACTCTCAACAATGAACTTAAATCTGAACATCAATTTATTCCAGATAATAACTCTGATAGTAAGAATTATCTTTCAAAAACGAGTTCAGAAATTATAGAGCATTTACCTCAAGCTGAAAAAACAGAAAGGAAGTTATTTCCTTCTGAAAATAAAAATTTAGCGAACGATGAAGACCAAACTATCTTGCAAAATATTCAATTAAAAAATCAGGATAGTTCGGAAAGAAAATTCAATAATGATTCTGTTATTCCTCAACCAAAAAGTGATATTGTATTTGAGACTACGGTGAAGGATGACCAACTTAAAGAAGAATTAATTTCCACTACTGAAAAAGTTAAGAGTGGTGAGACAAATTATAAACATTCGAATGAAACTCATTCTGTTAAGAATAGTAGTATTGAGCAAACAATAAAAGCACATTCTACTGAAATTAAAACCGAGCAAAAGTCAATTACTGAACTGATTTCTAATACTCAGAAACAAGAAAATGATTTATTAAATCCTGTTTCAAAAATTGAAAAATCAAGTTCAAAAAATTCTGACAATCCTCAAATAAAAATTATTATTCAGACAGATAGATCAAATACGGTCTCTACAAAATCATCAGTTAACCCTGAAATTATAACCGATATTACAAAAGCACTCGAAAGCAATCAGACAACAAATAAAAATGATATAACTGTCAAAGTAATTACTAATCAACAGTCTCAGCAAAATGAAATCATTGATGCTGGTACTGGTCTAAATCAAAATGATACTTTCATATCAGACAGACAATTGCAAAATCTTTTTAGAGCAATTTCATATAATAAAGCAAGTGTTCAATCAGAACTTTCTACTGTTTCCAAGTTAAATTTAGAAAAAATAAACGGTCAGAAAACAGTATTAAATCAAAAAGAAGAAAGTAACCAATCAATCCAACAAAATAATGTTTCTACTGAAGTTAATCCGATTAGGAATAACAATAAAACAGTTATTGTGGATAGGGATTTAAGAAGTATCGAACTTACTAATGATGATAATCCAATATTAAAAAATCAAACTGAGATTAAAAATATTCAGTCGAGTGACAAATCAATAAACTTTGAAAATATTAAACTAAATCAGCGAAATGACTTTGTTGTTAATCCCAAAAACGAGTCGGATGTAAAAGCAATAAAAATTCCTGCAAACGAATTAAATATAAAATCTGATATTAAAGCTTCAGAAGTAGTTTCAACAAATCGTTCAATTCAAAACAATTTTGAAAATGTTACAAATAAAGTTACTGGGAATTATCTAAACGATACTTTTGATAGTCAAAATTCAAATTCTAAAATTGAAAATATCAAACCAAACATTAGTACCTCCAACGAAGATCAGTCTGTTTCAAATAATTTCAAACCGTCATATACTGATACCGAAACAAAAAATGTTAAGATTAGTTTTAATGATAATGAATTATTGACTGAGAATTTTGAAATAAAAAATCGTCAATCAACAAATAAATCTTTAATCTTAGATAATGTTACAGATAAACCAAGTGAGCCATTAAATGTTAAACCAGATAAAAGCTTATTTAGAAATCCGGACGATTTTAGTACATACAAATCTGTAACTAAATTAAAAATTAACGATTCATCAATTAACGATTCATCAATTAAAGATTCTGAATCTTCAACTGGTTCTTTAAAGCAAAATTTTTCAAAGGATATAAATAGAAATTTTGAGTTTACAAGCAAGAGCAAAACCGATTTAAATCGTTTAGCGGAAATTAAAAATCAAAACACCGAATTGACTTCTTCAATTAAGTCATTTGAAAAACAAAAATCATCCTTAACTGACTTAAACATAAACGACTTGCAAAACCAAACTGAAAATAAATCCGAAAACAACAAAACATTGACAAATCAAGATATCAAATCATTAAAAGTTGATATTGCTTCAAAATCCGTTTCTTCAGATAACCAAACTCAAAAGAATAAATCAATTTCAATGGAAGACTCGAAACCAAATTCAGATTTTCATAAAACTGAACAAAAAATTCAAACTATTAATACTAAATCAGTTGACGGATTAAATAAGAATGAAGGAATTAACTTAAGAACCGAAAGTAATATCATTAAAATTCAGAAAGAATATTCGTCAAACGATAATCATATAAGAATTGTAAGTGAAAAGCCACCTAAAGGTGTTGTTGGATTTAATCAAGAAAGTTCAGAGAATAAGCAGTCATTTTCACAAACTCTGAAAATCAATTCTGATAATCAAAAAGAAACAAAGATAAGTGCTGAAAAGATTAATGTTCCTAATAAAGAACTATTGAATAACGAAGCTAAGAATGAATTTAACAATCAGCAGGAAGATGGTTCTAAAAATTCTTATCAGGAAAGCAAAAGCACTTTAATCAAAGAAAACCACAATGTTGACGAAGAAATTAATATTGATTTCAGGAACACTGTTTCAGGGCTTGATAAGAAGATTTCTTCAGTATCAATGAAGTCTAATAACGAACTTAATATTGATACGAAGAAATTTGAATTTAATAAATTTATTGAATCAAAGTCTTTAGAGAATTTTGTAAAAACTCTAAATGAAAATAATCTAAATTATCGTGCAGAACTAAATAATCTATTCAAAAATAACAACTCGGTTGAATTAAGACTTTATCCAGAGGAACTTGGCAGAGTTAAAATCACAATTGATAACTCTGAAAACATTGTCTCTGCCAAGATAGAAGTACAATCAGAACAAGCAAAGAATATTATTTTGTCGAACTTAACTCACTTAAGAGAATCTCTCAGACAAGAAGGTTTGAATCCACAAAATCTGAATGTTTATCTCGGATCTGAAGAGCACAAAGGTCAAAACAGTGCAAATCAAAAGAGAAAAAACGGAAATAATAAAAATATCCTCCAGAACGAAGATAAAACTGATGAAGTAAAACAAAGGAATCTCGGTTATAATACAATCGAATATTTAGCATAGGAGACAAAAATGTTGACTGGTAGTTTAACTAGCTATGGTTCAATAAATGGAAATCAGCAGAAGAATAAAAATGTAATGGGGAAAGATGATTTCCTGAAATTAATGTTAACTCAAATGAAAAATCAAGATCCACTAAATCCGATGGAATCAGCAGAGTTCGCTGCTCAGCTTGCACAGTTTACTTCTGTCGAACAATTAATTAATCTTAATGAATCAATGAAAACAAGCCTTGATGCCAACTATTTATTATCTCAATCTATTAATAACACTCTTGCTGCAACTCTTATCGGAAAAAATGCAAAACTTGATAAAAGTGAGTTTAACTATGTCGGACAAAACGAACAAATCATTGGTTATAACTTAAGTACTAATGCAAAATCTGTTACTATAAAAATTTATAATGAAAATGGTGCATTGGTCAAGACAATAGAAAATGTTTCCGGAAATGCAGGAGATAATAAACTTTCCTGGGATTTTACCGATAATAAAGGTGACAAAGTTCCTAATGGTAAATACAGATTTGAAGTTATTGCAAATGATTACAATGGAAATGCAATTGATGTAAGCTTGTTCCTATTTGGAAAAATTGATGGTGTCAGATTTACAGAATTAGGGACTAAACTTCTTGTAAATGGCGTCGAATATAACTTAAAAGATATAACTGAAATATTAAATCCATAAAACGGAGGTAAAAAATGTATGAGATAAATGGAATACAAGTACCCTTCCTTCCGATAAACAACTTTGAAGGAAATCGGGTACATAATCGTGGCTCATCAGATAGCTTTGAATCTATCTTTCAACAAGAGCTGGAGAAAATTAAGTTTTCTCATCACGCTGTCAAAAGACTGGAAGAAAGACACATTAAGTTAAGTGATGAAGACTTAACGAAAATTAATGAAGCGGTTGATAAAGCTGAGCAAAAAGGTTCAAGAGATTCACTTGTAATGATGAACTCAACTGCGTTTATCGTTAATATCCCAAATAGAACAATAATTACTGCACTGCCGATAGAGAGCAGTAGTGAGAATGTGTTCACAAATATTGATTCAGTAGTATTTGCATAAAATTAAATAATTAACTATGGGCGGGACCTTTCGAGGACGCCCAGTCCGACCGACTGACTGAAGTCGGACAAAATTTAATAAAAAAATTTAAAAACATAGGAGGTCATTATGCCACTTTTAAATTCACTCTTTTCGGGTGTCTCTGGTCTAAGAAATCATCAATATATGATGGACGTTATAAGTAACAATATTTCTAATGTCAATACAATCGGTTACAAAGGTTCACGCATTACTTTCAGTGATACATTTAATAGAATTTTAAGGTATGGTTCTAATCCAACAAATACTACCGGCGGAATAAATAGCTTTCAGATTGGTTTAGGTATGAGAATAAATACTGTTGACAGAACCTGGAATCAAGGAACCTTTGAAGGTACTGGTATTACTACCGACTTGGCTCTACAAGGATCCGGATTATTTATTCTTGAAAATAACGGAGAAAAATTCTTCACAAGAGCAGGTTCATTTATATTTGATGCTGAAGGAAGATTAGTTAATCCACAAAATGGTGGTATTGTTCAAGGTAAAGTAGCTAAAGATGGAATCATTCCTCCGGGTAATTACCTTGAAAATATAAAGATAGATTCTAATATGAGACTACCTGCAGTTGTTACTTCTCAAATTTCCTGGGGTGGAAATCTAAATAGTGCATCATCATTAACTCGTTCAGAAAATTATCTACAAACAGGTAATATCAATTCTGCACTTGCAATTGGAGAATCAGTAACAGATCAAAATACTATTTATGATGAAAATGGAAATAGCTATACTTTCATTGTTACATATACTAAAACCGGTGCTGACACTTATAATATGCAATATCGCTTACGGAATTCTAATGGTAGTACAGTTTTAGGACCAACTACTGTCCCCGTCGTTTTTAATCCTACCACAGGAGCATTAGCAACAGTCAATGGAAATCCACCTGCTGTTATTCAGATTCAGGATACAACTTTGGGTATCAACTTTAATTTTAATATGACACAGATTACTCAGAATAATGCCACAAGCACCGTCGCATCAACAGTTGATTCAAACAGAAAACCGACCATCATCACCGGTTCAGTAACTATTTTTGATTCATTAGGCAACCCCCACATTCTGACTTTGAAATTCACAAAAGTAGGTAACAATAACTGGAGATGGTCAGCATCTGTTCCTGAAAGTTCAGGTACTTTGAGCGGAAATTCAGGAAGTATTACTTTCAATACTGATGGTTCTATAAATGTTATCATCCCAAATCCTCCTGTTTTGACATTTAATCCAACAGGCGGAGCAAGCTCACAAAATGTTACATTAAATTTTGGAGAAGGCTTTGATGGAATCACACAAACATCAGCTAGTTCCGTTGTTTCTGCATTAAGTCAAAATGGTTCAGCTTCTGCTTCATTATCAAATTTGAATATTGATAAATATGGTCACATCATAGGTGTATTCAGTAACGGTCAATCAAGAAAACTAGCTCAGATAATGTTGGCAATTTTCCCAAATGTTAATGGTCTTTTAAGTGTTGGTGAAAATCTATTTACAGTAAGTGCAAATACTGGCGAAGCTTTAGTTGCCGAACCAGGCGAATCTTCAGGAACTACAATCCAATCTGGTGCATTAGAGCAATCTAATGTTGATCTATCAGAAGAATTTACTAGAATGATTGTTTCTCAGCGTGGCTTTCAGGCAAGTGCCAGAGTTGTTACTGTTTCAGATTCATTACTTCAGGAAATTACAAATCTTGTAAGATAGTCCCTTCCTTAGCCCTCAAATAGGGGAGTCTCTTAATGGAGGCTCCCTTTTTATTTTTATCCAACTGTTTAATAATAACCAATTTTATACTCATTAAACTCATTTTATTTGGTTATTTAATCAATTTTACTGGCATATTGATTGAGACTTATAAAAAAAATTGAATATGAATTACTACAATAAGATTTAGAGCAAAAAATGAAATCAAAAATTTTAATTATTGGTTTACCGCTTTTTATACTCCAACTTGTGGTGGTCTATTTTATAACAGCAAACATTTTGCTTTCACAAAATCATAGTGAACAGGACAATTCAAATTCTAAGGAAAATGTGAAGATGGAAAAATCCAGCAACGATGAACAGAATAGCGAAGAGAATAATAAAAAAGATACAGAGAAAAACGACGAAAAAAACTCTTCTGCAAAATCAGTAGGAGAATTTCTTTTTACACTTGAAGATGTAATATGCAATCCAGCAGAATCGAACGGGAAAATTCTTGTATTAACCAGTCTCGGTTTTGATATGAATAGTGCAGAATCAAAAAAGATTATGGAAGAGAAATCAATAATTCTTAAGGATATAGTTATAAGTAGCATTGCCAGAAAAACAGTAAATGAATTGAGTAATGTTGCCCAGAGAGATTCATTAAAATTGCAGATAGTTCAGAATATAGAATCCAAAATTCCTAAAGTGAAAATAAACGATCTTTATTTCAGCAAATTTATAATTCAATAGACAAGAGACTAATTATTATGGCAGAAGTTTTATCACAACAAGATATTGATGATATTCTCAGGGGTGGTGGATCAATAGGTGAAGTTAAAACTAATCAAAAAGAAGTACAACCTTATGATTTCCGCTTACCGAACAGAATATCGAAATCACAGTTAAGAACCATTAGAAACATAAGTGAAAATTTTGCTGAAAGTTTTGGTTCTTATTTAATGACAACCCTTCAAACCGTTGTAAATATCAGAGTCAATACAGTAGATCAGATTTACTACTCTGAATACGTATTATCTGTCCCTGATCCGGCTGTGCTATATGCATTCACAATAAAAGGCACTGATATCAGAATGGTACTTGAGCTTAATATAGATTTTGCTTTAGTTCTGGTTGATAGACTTCTCGGCGGTAATGGTAATAGTATGAAACCTCAGAAAGTTATTACTCAAATCGAGCAAAAAGTTTTATCTAATGTTGTTGAAAAAATAATTTTTGATCTCAAAAAAGCTTGGATGGTTATTGATAATTTCGAGTACAAACTTGATGGTTTCGAAACGGATATTGATTTTGTTCAATTGTCATCAGCGAACGAATCAGTTTTATTGATTTCATTCGAGATTTCTATCGGTGATCAGTCTTATCTGATGAATTTATGTTTTACAACTTTTGCTTTTGATCCTATTCTTTCTAAATTATCATCGAAAAGAGTTAGCACTATAAAAAATTCAAAATATTTTGGTATGACAGCACCTGAAGTAATAAAACTTCAACTTGCCGAGGTTGAATTGCCTGTTGTGGTTGAACTTGGCGAGACGAAGATTAGTTTTCAGGAGCTACTCGATTTGAAAGTCGGTGACATAATCGTTCTTGATAATCGAATCCACGATGAGCTCAAAGTCAATGTAAATAATAAGCTTTCATATTTTGCATATCCCGGTGTTGCAAATAATCATAAAGCTATCAGAATAACAAAAAATTTATTAACCAATATTTCATTGTGAGGAAATAATATGGATAATCCATTTGATAATCAGAATTTAAATCAATTTAAGTCTGAAGAACAAAACAAGACAACAGCCTCTGCCGCAGAATTCCCCTCATTTGATGAAAGTCAATTTAGCGGGAGTTCAGATATAGATGAAAAAATAAATTTCCTGAAAGACTTAGAATTAAATGTCTATATTGAGTTAGGAAGAACTCATATGCAGATTAAAGATATTCTTGAGCTGGAAAGAGGTTACGTAATTGAACTCGATAAATTAGCAAGCGAGCCAGTTGATATTTACGTAAACAACAAAAAAATTGCAGAAGGTGAAGTAGTAGTAATTGATAAACATTTTGGTGTAAAGATTGTCTCTCTTACCGAGCCGAAAAATTCCTTGAAGGGATTAATCTGATGGGCTTCTTTGATATAATTAAACTCATTTTCCCTCTACTTCTTATTATTGGACTTTTATTTGGACTTCTTCTTCTGGTTAAAAAAATCCAATTCAAAGGAGGTAGAATAATTCATTCAAATATTAAAGTAGTTCACACTTTAATGCTTATGCCTAAAAAGTATATGAGTTTTGTAAAGATTAATGATAAAATAGTTGTTTTAGGAGTGAGTGAACAGAATATAACTTTAATAAAAGAACTTAACGCTGATGAATTAGAAATTAACGAAACTGATAATACTTCGAGTTCGAACTTTGGCGACCACTTAAAGAATTTGATTAAAAGATGAAAAAGATAAACTTAACTTCAGTATTGATGCTTTTCTTTATTTTAGCTTCAACAGGTTTTGCTCAGACTAATCAAAGTTTAACTTTCCCTATCCCAAAGCTTAATGTTGATATTGGTACTTCTCAGAGCGGGCAGGATGTTGCGGTAACATTACAGATTTTACTATTGATGACCATTCTTGCTTTAGCTCCGTCAATTATTATTATGACTACTTCTTATCTAAGAATAATTATCGTATTCCATTTTCTTAAAAGTGCTCTTGGAACTCAGCAAATGCCGCCCGGACAACTGCTATCAGGTATAGCTCTTTTCATTACTTTTTTTGTAATGGCTCCAACTTGGAATGAAGTTAATCAAAATGCATTAAAACCATTGATGGATAAGGAAATTTCTGTAGAGGATGCTTATAATAAAGGCATCGAGCCTATAAGAAATTTTATGTTCAAGCACGTGAGGAATGAAGACCTTGAACTTTTTATTTCTATGGCTGATATGGAAAGACCAAACTCAAGAGATGAATTACCTACTTATATAATTGTTCCTGCTTTTGCTCTTAGTGAATTACGCACTGGTTTTATCATTGGTTTTTTCTTGTTTATTCCATTTCTAATGGTGGATTTGATAATCTCAAGTATTCTTATGTCTATGGGAATGATGATGCTTCCACCGATGTTGGTTTCATTACCATTTAAAATTTTGCTTTTCGTCCTTGTTGATGGATGGAATTTAATTGTTGGCTCAATAGTCAGGAGTATAGTTCAATGACAGAACAAGTTGTGATTGATGTTTTATCAGAAGCATTCTACAGTGCATTTTATATTTTGCTCCCAGTACTTGGAGTAGCCTTAGTCGTTGGAATTTTAGTATCCATATTTCAGGCTGCTACTTCAATTCAGGAGATGACATTGACATTCATTCCTAAAATATTGGTAACTGCAATCACAGTGATTCTAATTATACCATTTGCTTTGGATATTATGATTCCATTAACTAAAAAATTTTTCACAATATTTATAACACTGATAAAGTAAATGATAAACGTAACAGATTTTATTCTATTGTTTCTGATTTTTCTTCGAATTTCATCTGCCTTGGTTGTCGCTCCATTTTTCGGGAGCAGAGGAATTCCAGTAACTGTAAAGTTATTTTTATCATTAGTAGTTAGTTATATCATCTATCTGACTGTAGATAAAAGTTTGGTTCCACCAATCGAAGCAAACTGGATTCTATTTGTGTTTGCAGTCAAAGAAGTTTTAGCCGGTCTGATAATGGGATTTATGCTTCAATTTGTATTCTTCGCTGTTAATTACGCAGGAACACTAATAGGATTTGATATGATGTTAAATATGGCTGAAGTACTAAATCCTAATGAAGATATACAATCAAACATTATCGGAGAATTCTTGTACTATGGAGCATTGATGATTTTTATTTTGATTAATGGTCATCACTATCTGATTCAATCACTGAATTACTCATACAAAGTTATTCAGATTGGAAATTTTGCAGTAACAGAACCAGTGCATTTATATCTTGTCAAAATGACTGCGAGTGTATTTGTTCTTGCGATTAAGATTGCATCTCCGATAATTGTTTCTTTTTTTCTCGTTCATATAGCTGAAGGAATTATTTCCAGAATGATTCCTCAAATGCAGGTTTTTTTCGTAACACAACCATTAAAACTTGGACTTGGGATATTTTTAATTTTATTGACGCTACCTCTCTACATTTATATGATTAAAAATCTTCTCTATGATTACGAAAAAAGACTTTATACACTAATTAACACTATGGGTGCATAAGATGGCTGAACATCAGGGACAAGAAAAGACTGAACAACCGACGCAGAAAAAACTTGATGACTCCCGTCAAAAAGGAATGGTTGCTAAAAGTACTGAAGTAAATTCATTACTTGTTGTTTTCGCAGGTATTGTAACAATATTTTTGTTTCAGACTTCTATTGCCAAACAATTCAGCTCATTTTCAATCAATATCTTCGGTGCTCTTGATGTGTTCCCAGAAAGAATGGGAATGATTCAAAACTTTTTTATGGATTGGTATTGGTTTTTCATCGCTGTTATAAGTCCGTTTCTAATAGCAGTTTTTATAATTTCTTTAGCTTCTAATATTTCACAGGTTGGTTTGAAAATAACTCCTCAAGCGCTTGAACCAAAATTTAGTAAACTCAATCCATTAAATGGTATTAAAAGAATTTTATCAACTCGTTCTCTGGTTGAATTATTAAAAACTATTCTTAAGTTCTTTTTGATTTCATTATTCACTTATTTCGTTTTAAAGGATTTTATAAGTTCAGCAACCATTCTTGAGAACAGCGATATTTCTGATATTATGACTTTTATGATTGAATCTGCTTTTTCTCTTATTTGGAAATTTGGAATTCTTTATATCCTAATTGCAGCTGCGGATTTTGCATATCAAAGATATAAATTCAAAAAAGATATGATGATGACCAAAGAAGAAGTAAAAGAAGAAATGAAACAAACTGAAGGAGATCCGTTGATAAAATCCAGAATTAAGAGAATGCAAATTCAGGCTGCGAAAAACAGAATGATGAAAGAATTACCTACTGCCGATGTTGTAATAACAAACCCGACTCACTATGCTGTTGCATTAAGATATGATATGCTCAAGAATAACGCTCCAGAAGTTATCGCAAAAGGTGTTGATGAATTAGCTCTGAGAATTAAAAAAGTAGCTGCTGAACATAATATTCCTATTCATGAAGATCGTGAGTTAGCAAGAGCATTATACAAAATGTGCGACATTGGTGATACCATTCCGCAACAATTATTCAAAGCTGTTGCGCAGGTTCTTGCATATATCTACAATTTGAAAAAGAATAAAAAGAAAAGCTATTAGTTATGAAAATATTTAATAGAAATACGGATATATTGCTCGCCTTTGGATTGCTTTTAATCCTTGGTTTGATGATAATTCCTCTGCCAGCAGGCTTACTTGATTTTTTTCTTGCACTGAGTATTACATTGTCGGTTTTAATTTTGGTTGTTTCACTCTTCATTAAATCGCCGTTGGATTTGTCAGTCTTTCCCGGACTTCTTCTTATTTCAACTTTGTTCAGGTTGTCTCTCAATATTAGTTCAACCAGATTAATTTTGATTGACGGTTATGCCGGAAAAGTGATTGAAACTTTCGGGTCATTTGTTGTAAGGGGAGATTATGTTGTTGGATTTATCGTTTTCATTATTCTTGTAATAATACAGTTCATAGTAATAGTAAAAGGCTCAGGAAGAATTTCCGAAGTAGCTGCACGATTTACTTTAGATGCAATGCCCGGTAAACAAATGGCTATTGATGCAGACTTGAACACAGGTTTAATCAATGAAGATGAAGCAAGAAAAAGAAGAGAATCAATTGCCAGAGAAGCAGAATTTTATGGCTCGATGGATGGAGCAAGCAAATTCGTAAAAGGGGATGCAATCGCCGGATTAATAATAACAGCAATAAATATAATCGGTGGTTTTATAATTGGTGTAGGACAAAGAAATCTTCCGGTTGTGGATGCACTTCAACAGTACACGATTCTTACAATTGGTGATGGGTTGGTTTCTCAAATCCCGGCCTTATTGATTTCAACTGCTGCTGGCTTTGTTGTTACCAGAGATGCTTCAGGAGTTTCATTAGATTCTAAGTTCAAGTTGCAATTGCTTTCAAATCACAGAGTTTTGGCTATTGTTGCTCTTACAGTTATGATATTTGGAGTGCTCCCCGGAATGCCAACAATTCCATTTATGATTTTAGGATTTTCACTCGGATTAAGTTCATTCCTAAAAAGAAAAGAAGTACAAGAAGCAGAACAGGTTATATCGGAGGAAAAAATTTCTCAACCAATTCCTGAAGAAACTGTTGAGCAATATCTTCAGGTTGATCCAATCGAAATAGAAATTGGCTATGGGCTAATTTCTTTAGTGGATGAAAATCAGGGTGGAAATTTATTCCAGAAAATAGCTGCTACAAGAAAATTCATCGCTTTAGAATATGGTGTTTTGATTCCTCCTGTGAGAGTTAGAGACAATCTCCAACTTAATCCGAATCAATATGTAATAAAGATTAAAGGTAACATAGTTTCTAGTGATGAAATTTTCCCTGACAGATATCTTGCTATGAATCCAGGTGGAATATCAGAATCTTTGCAAGGCATACTGACAAAAGATCCGGCTTTCGGTTTGGAGAGTTATTGGATAACCAATGAAGAAAAAGATAGAGCTGAAATGTTGGGCTATACAGTTGTTGATGCTATTTCTGTTCTTTCTACAAATCTTCAGGAAACTTTAAAGAAAAATTTTGATAAAATTTTAACACGTCAGGCTGTAAAACAACTGCTTGATAATCTCAAAAAAGAATATCCCGCAGTGGTAGAAGAAATTCAACCTGATAATTTGCCACTTGGAACAATTCAGAAAATATTACAGAATCTGCTTAAAGAGTTAGTTCCAATTAAAGATATGGTGCAGATTATTGAATCTTTAATTGATTACTCAAAGGTTACAAAAAACATTGACGTTCTCACCGAATATGTAAGACATTCATTAGGAAATACAATCGCAAATATGTATAAGGATTCGAATGGAATAATTCACGCTGCTTCAATCGGTCAGGGATTAGAGCAATACATAACCAGATCATTACAAAATCAAAAAGAGTCAGTACAAACTTTGGGTCTTACACCTCAAATGTTAAATGATATTAAATCTTCATTGGAAAAAATTTATGATAAGTTTAATTCACTTGGATATCAGCCAATACTTATAACTTCTGCGACAATAAGACCATATTTTTATAGATTGATAAATAGTTCATTCCCTGATTTTGCTGTTCTATCTTTTACTGAATTACCTTCAAATGTGGAGATTGAATTTATTGATAATCTGGAGTTGACAAATGCAAATTAAAAAATATACAGCGCCTTCTCTTCGTGAAGCAACCAATATGATGAAGGATGAATTAGGAAATGAAGCTGTAATTTTAAGTACAAAAGTGATTGAAAAAAATCATAAGAAATTTTATGAATTGACAGCTGGTATTGAAAATTTTGCCCAGCAAAAACATACGCTTGAACCAGATAAATTATCTTTCCTCGAAGAATTATCAAGAGTTTCAAAAGAGCTTTCAATCAATAAGAACGATAAAGTAAATGAAAGAAAAATTAGAGAAACATATAATCAACAGGAATCAACAAAAACTAAAAAGTCCTCTTCAAAATCTATTGATGAAGCATTAAAAAAAGTTGTTTATAACTTAAAGGATAAGGAAGTTCAAAAAAATGTGATTGTTTCAATTATGGAACAAATGAAAAAATATAAAAACTTCCTGCAATATGATAACGTTGAAAATTATGCGAAGACTTGTCTCAGCAGTATGATTCTTACCAGAAATTTTGATATAAAACCATCTCAAAAGAAAGTAGTTGCATTAGTCGGTTCTACTGGTGTGGGAAAGACGACTACAATTGCAAAATTGGCTTTGATTGCCAAAATGATACATAAACTTAATGTCGGACTAATTTCAATTGATACTTTCAGGCTTGGAGCTATTGATCAGCTTCAAAGTTTTGCAGATGTGAGTCAAATTGATTTACTCGTTGCTTACACACCAGATGAAATGCCATCTCTTATCAAACGATTTGCTAAAAAAGACTTAATCTTTATTGATACGGTCGGACGCTCCCAAAACAGAGCAGAGCAATTAAAACAAAATATGGAGTTTCTTAAACAAATCAATGTAGATGAAACTTTATTAGTAATAAGCTCAACTTCATCTTACAGAACTATTCTTGATACAGTTAATAAATTCAGAATTTTTAATTACAATGGTTTTATCTTTACTAAAACAGATGAAGCTCCGGTATTAGGAAACATTATAAATATAATCACCAAAACCGGAATACCTGTATCTTTCATAACCAATGGTCAAGTTATACCTGACGATATAGTTGCTGCCGATTCTGAGAATCTTTCAAATCTGATTTACAATGGTAATCTATGATAACAGGTCAGTTAAGGCGTGTAATTGAGTTTCAGGTTAATCATAAACAAAATGTTTATTCAGAAAAATCGAATATCGTATCTTTTATCTCAGGCAAAGGTGGAACCGGAAAGACAGTTTTATCTTTGCTTACAGCTTTAACTCTTGCGAAGAATAATTCTAAAGTATTGCTGATTGATTTGGATTTGGGTTTTCCTAATGTAAATATTTTATTAAACGAGCGAGCCAACAAATCGCTTGATGATTTTTGCTACAGAAATGAAGAACTTAGCAGCGTAATAACTGAAATAGATAAAAATCTACATATTGTTTTCGGACTTTCTGAAAACCCACTTAATCTCAATTCTGCAAAACATATTTTAAGAAGTCTTGTAACAGAAATAAAAAAGCTCAGCAACTTTTATGATTATGTTTTATTGGATATGGGCGCAAGCATTGATGAATTCAAATTATGGATATTAAAAAATTCAATGATTAAAATGATTGTGACCAACGATGATCCCGCTTCAATTATGGATGCCTATGCTCTAATTAAGATATACGAAAATTCAGAAAAGCCATCCGATTTTAAACTTATGATTAATAAATCTCAGAGCCTTTACGAAGGAAAGGAAAGCTTTTTAAAATTAAATAAAGCCGTAAATAGTTTCCTCAAAAGTAAAGTAGAATTATTTGCAGTTATTCCTGAAATAAGTGATTTGAAAAAAGCTGTAAATAATCAAAATATTTTAGAATTTTATGATATCAAGTCTGATTTCATTACCTCATTTCAATCCTCCGTATTAGAACTAAATAAATTTATTCAACTGCATAATATTAACCAATCAACTTGTTTTTAATTTCAAAAAAGCCTTAAAAATCAATTAAATAAACGTTTTATTTCAAATTTCTTCTGGTATATCATTTGAAAAATTAGGACAGGAGGAAATATGAATAAAATAGTATTAAATATCGGTCTATTAGTTTTCTGCTTTTCAATAATATTTTTTAGTCAGAGGCAATTACCTTTTACAGAGGTTCTTCTTAAATCACTCATCATCTTCCTTATTACTACAATAGTTCTATCAATTGGAGCTTACATTCTGGTTAAATCCTTCGAGAGCAGTGATGATAACAATCAAAACGAGAATAAAACAATCTTAGGAAATCATAATGAGTAACTCAGAATTGTGGAGAGAATTCAAATCTTCTCCAACACCGGCATTAAAAAGAGAGATAATCTTAAGGTACATAAATCTTGTACACTATGTTATAAGAAAATCCCACTTGTCGGCAAACAACATTTTAGATGAAAGAGATTTTTTCCAGTTTGGAATCGAAGGATTGAGTGAAGCTGTGGATAGATTTGATCCCGACTATGGAACTAAGTTTGAAACTTATGCGATACAAAGAATTAAAGGTAAGATTATTGACGAGCTAAGAAAAATCCAATCAAAACTAAAAACCAGCGAAGAAGAAAATAAAAACTCTCAGTATCCGCAAAATGTTTCGATGAATAATCAAATTGAAGATGAAGATGGTGGCTATCAACTATCTGAAGTTATTCCCGATCAACAAACTACTCAACTTGATGAAGTTGAGAATAGAGAAATGAAAGAATTACTTATCAAAGCATTGAAACAGCTTAATGAAAGAGACCGACTGATTATTTCTCTCTACTATTATGAAAATCTTAACTATCAGGAAATTGCAGAGTTAATGAAAATTACTGTCTCCCGAGTATCGCAAATTCATACTAAAATAATTAATAATCTTAAATCAAAACTTTTAGTTTACAATGAATGATATAATTACAGATTTAACTGCCAAAAGAGAACTTGGAAATAAACTTCTTTCAGGAATAAGAAATCTACCTCCAGTTCCTTTCTTAATGTTAGAAGTTTCCAAAATGCTTGAGAATCCACGTGTCGGTGCATCTGATTTAAGCAAGGTAATTAGTAAAGATCAGGCAATGGTTGCAAAAATTTTAACTGTAGCTAACTCACCTCTTTACGGCTTGCCGAGAAGAGTTTCAACACTTGAATTTGCCATAGTTATTCTTGGTTTTGATCAGATTAAAAATATCATTGTGGCTTTTTCTATGATGGATGCATTCAGAACGATTGATGAGCGTAATTGGAACAAGAGAGCTTATTGGTTTCATTCAATAATGACTGCAGTAGCAGCAAAACGAATTGCTGATGATCTGGGTTATCGTAAATCCGGTGAGGCTTTTACTGTTGGTTTGCTTCACGATTTAGGCATTACTGTCATACACAAATATTTTAATAATAAATTTCATGATATTGTTGCTCTGGTCGAGAATCAAAAAATGAGTTATCTCTCCGCCGAAGAAAAAGTAATGAAATTATCTCACCAGGAAATAGGAAAATTTCTTATTGAAAAATGGAATTTACCAGAAAGTTTAGGCGATGGAATTTTATATCATCATACTCCATCAATGGCAACAGATAACAGGGAGCTTGCTGCAATTGTTCATCTGGCAGATTGTATGACCCAAAGATTTTTGATAGGTGATTTTGAGTGGGATGAGGGTTTAATGCTTGACATCGGAGTTATCAATATTCTTAACCTTGGAGATTTACAATATCTGGAGAATTTCATAGATAGTTATAAAGAACTTTTTCAAGCACAATTCGATTCACTTATTTTTTAGGAAATCATATGCTAAGCACAGAACTTACATCACAACAAAAAAGAGAAAGAACATTAAAAATTATCAATAATGTTTTCAACCTGAACGTGATTCCCAAAGTTGTATTTGAATTGATAAAAGCTTTGGATAATCCAAGAACTAATGCAATGGAATTGAATAAACTTGTAAGTCACGATCAGGCACTTATTACTAAAATACTTACAGTTGCAAACTCTCCGATGTATGGCTTACAGAGAAAAGTAACTACTATCGATTTTGCAATTCTTGTCATTGGATTTAAAGAATTAAAAAATATCGTTGCAGCTATTTCAATCTCGGATGCTTTGAGAAACAAGACAGATAAATATCTATCACAAAAAGACTTTTTATTACATTCTTATATGGTCGGTTCTGCAGCTAAAAAAATTGCAAAAGATATTGGGCTTCAAAACACTGGTGAAGCATTTATTTGTGGCTTCTTGCACGATATCGGTCTTTCGATTATTCACAGGTATATGCACTCGAGTTTTGTCAGAGTTGTAGATCTTATGCAGACAGAAAGATTAACTCTTAAAGAAGCTGAAATCGAAGTAAATGGTATTACTCACGAGGAGGTCGGTAGTATTCTCCTTGATAAATGGAATTTCCCGAATGAAATTGTTGAACCAGTCCTTTATCATCATTATCCTTCACAGTCACAGTCAAGCCCAACAATGTCTTCAATCATAAATCTTGCAGATTTTATGACTGAAGCATTGAAGATTGGCGAATTGTATCTTGATAGAGGTGTAAAATTAGACGAGCTGACTTTCAACAAATTCAAGTTCGAAAAAGAACTTGATGCGGAAAAGTTTTCAACTAATTACAAAGATTTATTCTGGGAACAAATGGAATTTGTGAGGTTTTTAAGTTGAGAGTAATCAAACAAAATAAACAGCAGTATTATCCTTTTACTCTTTCTTTACCCATTTTAGATCGTAAAGAAATTGTAAAGCAATTCAGTAAAAATCAGAATGATAATTCTGAAAATATTTTTACTGAAAAATACAATAGCGTTGTTTCCCTTGAGAACATATTAAGTTTTTCCGAAAAAATTCTTACCCTTAAAAATACTCTCGAGGTTTTAAAGGAATTTAATAATACAGTTGCTTCATTGAAATACTTTTTCTCACCGGAGATTTTTGTTCTCAATGAAAAAACATCTAATCTGTTTGCCATAAATTCCAATTGTGATCCTACCATTTCTTTGTTTATCAAGAAGAGTGTTAATAGCGGAATTATCGAATGGATTGCAGAATCAAGGCAACCGCAAATTATACTTAATGAAATTGATTCGGGTTATGAGAATTGTTTGATTGTTCCAATTTATAATCAATTAAAGTTTAAAGCTCTTTTCTTCTCTTTCACAAGATTATCTCAAAATGATGTTAATCGTAAAGAAGTAAGATATCTTCTTACAATTTTGAATTTAACTTTTCAAAGAATACAAAATGATCTCAACCGACTTGAACTAAATAACGTTTATTCACAATTACATACACTGCAATCAAAATTAGAAAATGACTTCAGGTTTGCAGCTCTCGGTGAGCTTACTTATAGAAGTCTTGAAGAAATTTCATCTCCAATTCAGGTGATTTTAACTTATGCAGATTTGATAAGACATGAAATCCCGGTTTCTCAAGATGAAAATCTTGACATTATTAAAAAGAAAGTTTATGATATAAAACAGATTCTTGATAGATTAGTTAAATTCATAAATATCAACAACTCTAATCCCAAAATTAGTCCTTGCTCTATCAACGAAAGCATAATTGAATTTAACAAATTGATTCAACCGGCACTACTTGCTGAAAACTGTGAAATGGTTCTTGATCTTGAAGAAAATATTCCAACTGTCCTTAGTTGCACAAATTATCTTAATCAGATTTTAATTAACGGATTTAGTCTTGTCAATCCTCTAACAGAAAATAATGGCGGGATAATAATTCAATCCAGATACTCTAAACAAAGCATTACTGTTAAAATGATTTTTACCAAATCTCTTGATTTTGAAAACATAAAAGAGAATCAGATTGGAATAAACATCCTTAAATCTTTGATGGAAAAACACGAAGGTGAATTCTTTATTGATTCTAAAAATTCTTCAGGAAGCACGTTAGTATTTTCATTCCCATTGATAAGAAAGGTGAGAGCATGATAGATGTTATATTAATAATAATTGGCTCTATCTCAGTAGTTGCAACAATTATTGGATTTAAATCATTGAATAAAACTAATTCTGATTTTTCCGAAGACGAGGCAAAAAAAATCCAGTTGTTGCGGGAAGAAAAACTGATTTCAAATAAAAAATCATTCAAAAGAAAAAAATCAATTGCAGTTAATATTAAGAACATAAATAACATTGATCAAAAATTAATTTATCAAACTGCCAGAGAGAAAAGATTACCTGTTGGTGAACTATTACTGGCAGCAAGAATCAATTCGTTAAAATAAGGTGCAAAATGATTAAAGGAATTTATCATGCTGCAAGAAGTTTGAATAACCATATGAGAAACCTCGAAAGGATATCAAACAATCTTGCAAACATTAACACTATCGGATACAAAAGAGACGGAATCTTTGTCGAAATTCTTAATCAATACGGAACTGCTGAAATAAAAACTCCAATTGATTTAAGTCAGGGAAACCTTTCGCAAACCGGCAATCCATTGAATCTTGCAATTCAGGGTGAAGGATATTTTGTGTGTCATTCCGAAGGGCAGTATGAATTAACCAGAAACGGTAGTTTTCTGATTTCAGAGGATGGATTTCTTGTTAATCAAAAAGGACAAAAAGTACTTGGTAGAAACGGAGAAATTAATTTACTTAAATACATTGTAGATAGGGAACAATCTATTTCGATCAATGAAGAAGGAGAAATCAGAGTCGGTGAGGAAATTATAGATACATTATTAATTGCACAGAATTCGGATAAACAAAATCAGTTAGGAAATTTAGGATTAAAATATTTTGATTTTTCAGAAATTGATTTAGACAATACACAGAGTAATTACAGAATCATTCAAGGATATCTTGAAGAATCGAATGTGAACCCAATTGAAGAAATGGAAAATATGATCAGAGTTTCAAAAGACTATGAAACTTCTTATAAAATTGTTCAATCTCTTGATGATTCAATCCAAAAAGCAAATGAAATAGGAAAAGTTTAGGAGTAAAATATGAGTACAAGAGCATTAAGAACAGCAGCATCAGGAATGTACGCTCAACAGCTGAACATTGAAGTTATTGCAAACAATATTGCAAATATGAATACAACAGCTTTTAAGCGTAATAAACCTGAGTTTCAAGATTTGATGTATCAGCGTGTTTCTGTTAATCCGATTAACACCACCGCTCCCGGAATAAGAGAAGTCGGAACTGAAAATGTAAGTATTGGTAACGGAGTTAAACCAAGCTCATCTCAGAAGATTTTTGAACAAGGTGGACTCGTTCAGACAAATAATTTGTTTGATTTAGCTATTCAAGGCGAAGGTTTCTTTCAAGTAAGGAGACCGGATGGAACATATGCTTACACAAGAGATGGCTCATTTAAATTAAATGCTGATGGTGTACTGGTTAATAGCAGCGGATTTGCCTTATATCCAGACATTCAATTAACTGATGGTGCAACGGGTCTGAATATCTCTCCTGATGGTGTAATAGATATTATGGAAAGCGATGGATCGTCTGTTGCCACATTGAATATTCAGTTGGTCAAATTCGTTAATCCGGCTGGCTTGAATCCAATCGGAAATAACCTCTACGTTGAAACTCAGGCGAGTGGTGCGCCCATTTTTGGAAATCCCGGAACTGATGGTTTCGGAGAAATTCAACAAGGATACCTTGAAACTTCAAATGTTGATGTGGTAGAAGAAATGATTTCGATGATTACTGCTCAGCGAGCCTATGAAATAAACAGCAAGACTGTTAAAACTGTGGAAGAAATGATGACAATGGCTAACAATTTAAAGCGTGGTTAATCAAATGATGATCTTATTATTAATGATATTGTTTAATACTTTCTTATTCTCACAGATTACTGAAGATCAGATTCAGAATTATCTGAAATCACATTTTTCAGATTATGAGAAAGTAGATTATCAGTTAATAAGTAAGGTTAATCTCGAGCAGATAAAGATTGATTATTCCAAATCAATAATTCAAAAATCTGATGTAGTTTTTTTGCCGGTGCTTTCAACTCACGATAAGAATGTTAATTCAGTGATTCGTCTGAGAGTAAAATTGTTCAAAAATGTTTTGATTGCTAAAAAAGATATTCCATTCAATAAGATTCTAAGCAGTGATGATTTCAATTATCAATTAGTAGAAGTAAGTAAACTTCGAGGAACTTTAGTCGAACAGGAAATCGAATATCAGAACTACAAATCCAGATTCACAATAAGAAAAGGAGAAGCTTTGGTTTATGAAATTATCGAAGAATTACCTGTTATAAAATCTGGTGAAAAAATTTTTCTTGAGGTTCAAAAAGGATCAGTTAGAATTTCTTATCAGGGAATTGCCAGACAGAATGGAAAGATCGGAGAAATTATTGACGTTTTAGCTGAGAATAATGAGTTATTAAAAGCAAAAGTTATAAGTTCACAAAAAGTATTAGTCGAGTAGAATATGAAAAAAATAATTTTAATGCTCACAGTATTTACAATAACAGTCTGCTCACAAGAGATGAGAAAGAATGCAAGTTATTCACTTTTCTCAGATCAGAAAGCTGCAAGAGTCGGAGATGCGATTACAATTATTGTTGTCGAATCATCAATTGCATCAAATAATGCTGAAACCAAAAGTGGAAGGCAGACTGATATGTCAGTTAACCTATCCGGTAATTTTAATGGTAAATCACTACCGGGTGGAGATGCAACCGTTGGAAATGGAAATGAATTCAAAGGCTCAGGATCAACTAAAACATCAGGAGTAATACAAACTAAAATTAGTGCTACGATTGATTCTGTCCTTGCAAACGGAAATCTTCTTATAAGTGGTAGCAAAAAAATCGTCATTAACGATGAAGAGCAGTTAATAACCATTAAAGGAATTGTGCGAACTTCCGATGTTCGATCTGATAACTCAGTACTCTCATACAATATTTCTAATGCTGAAATCACTTTTGAAGGAAGTGGAATTGTTAGCGGAGCTCAAACGCCCGGTTTATTGACTCGTTTCTTTAGATTTTTATTCTAGGTGTAAAAATGAAAAAATTATTTTTAACACTCGTTTTAGTTCTCATTCTTTGCAATATAATGTTGGCGCAAAGAATTAAGGACATTGCATACCTGAACAGCGATCATACAGAACAAGTTATCGGATATGGAATTGTTGTTGGTCTGGCTGGTACAGGAGACAGTTACAGAACACAATTCACTATGCAATCCATTACAAGTATGCTCAAACGATTTGGTATTACCGTTCCTCAAACTGATGTTAGAACAAGAAATGTTGCTGCTGTAATGGTTACTGCAAATCTTCAACACAATTTTAAGCCGGGATTTAAGTTTGATGTAATTGTTTCATCTTTAGGTGATGCTTCAAGTTTATTAGGCGGCACATTACTAATGACTCCTCTTTCAGCTATGGATGGTGAAGTGTACGCTTTTGCTCAAGGTCCGATTTCAATTGGTGGATATGATTTTAATACATACACAGGAAATCGAATAGCTAAAAATCATGCATTGACCGGAAGAGTTCCATTGGGTGGTGTTCTCAAAAATGAAATACCTCAGAATACTTTTACAAACAATCAATTAAGTCTGTTTTTGAAAATGCCTGATATAACCACTTCTAACAACATAATGAGAACTATAAATACACGATTTGGAGAGAACACTGCAACTGCAGTAGATGCATCAGAAATTAAAGTAAGAATACCTGCAGATAGAAGTAATGATGTAATTGGATTTTTATCCGAATTGGAATCTCTTCCTGTTCAAACAGATTACGTAGCTAAAGTTATTCTCAATGAAAGAACGGGAACGATAGTCTCAGGTAATAATGTTCAGATAAAACCAGTGAGCATTACACATGGAAGTCTGAATATTACTATCAGAAATTATCCGATCATCTCTCAGCCGGGTGCGTTCTCAAGTGGTACTACTGCTATTGTAAATAATGCAATACCATTTGTTAATCAGGATTCAACAAATACTGTTGCTATTCAAGGCGCTTCAAATGTTCAGGAAGTAGCTGCAGCACTAAATTCGTTGAAAGTTTCACCGAAAGATATTATAGCAATTTTCCAGGCACTTAAAGAAGCTGGTGCATTGGTTGCCGAATTAGTAATAATGTAAAAATTTTATTTGATATGAACGGAGTTGAATTAAAAATAACTAATCCACAAAAGCACTTTTCAGAAATTCAGTCAAACACATTTAGAACTGAAGCTGAAAAACAAAAATTAGCAGATGCTTCAAAGCAATTTGAAAGTTTACTTACTTCTTTGATGCTAAAAAGTATGTCTCAAACAACAGAAGGTATGTTTGGAAGTGAAAGCTATGGCGGTGATTCTTTTGAGTCAATTTTCCATTTCGAAATTGCAAATAAAATGTCGGAAGGAAGAGGATTAGGTATTGCAAATATGATTTACAAAAAATTAACAGGCGAAGATTTACCGAATAATTTCAATTTTGGAGAGATAAGAATTAGACCAACTACACGTAAAATAAGATATAATGATCAGATAAGCGAAATGAATGCGATCGCTCCAACAAATGAATCAATTAATCGTGTGAGCAGATACGAATCAATAATTGAAGAAGCATCTAACAGATTTGGAGTAGATAAAAATTTGATAAAATCTGTAATCCTCGCTGAATCTGCTGGCAAGGAAGATGCAGTATCTTCTGCAAATGCAAAAGGACTAATGCAGTTATTAGATTCGACAGCTGAATACCTTGGTGTTCGGAATATTTGGAATCCAAAAGAAAATATTTTCGGTGGAACAAAATATCTGGCAGAATTACTTGAGAAATATAATGGCAATCTTCAGCTCGCATTAGCAGGTTACAACGCAGGTCCCGGAAATGTTGATAAATACAATGGCATTCCACCTTTTTCAGAAACCCGAGCTTATGTAAGTAGAGTAATTGGTTACTTAAATCATTTTGAAAGAAACTTATGACTTACACAAAACTTATTGAGTTAATGGTTACTCAGAAAAATAAGCTTTCAGAACTTCTTGAAAGTTTGAAGCTTATGCAAAAATCTATTGTAAATCAGCAATATGAAAACTATCAGGAAACAATAGATATGCATCAGAAAATTCTTTCTGATATTAGAAATATCGAAAAGGATAGAACAAAAATTATTAAGTCGCTGATAGGTGATAATAAAAATCATACGAAGAATAATCTACCTGAACTGATTTTCAAAGCTTTGAATATTAAAGATGAAAAAGAAAAGCAGGAATACATCTTTCTTAGAAATGAAATAGCTGAGCTGATTAAAGAAGTAACTAAATACAATTTTCAAAATATGTATTTAATCGAACATTCAAGGAAATTTATTAAAGATCTTGTGGTAACTCTCTATGGTTCAAAAAATCAAAAAATTTTGGATAAGAAAGCATAATGCCAGTTACTAAGATTTTCGACATAGCAAACAGAAGTTTGGCAGTATATCGCAGAGCGATGGACATTACAAGCCATAATATTGCCAACACCAATAACCCGAATTTTTCGAGACAAAAAATTGTTTTCTCTTCTGACATTTCAGATTTGAGCTCAGGACTAGTTTGGGGAAACGGTGTAAAAATTGGGGATGTTAAAAGATATCGCGATTACTTCATTGAATCTCAATCCCGAATTATAAATTCAAAATACAACGATAATAAAAGACAAAGTGAGCTGATTACGAACATCGAGAAAATATTTTCTGAACCTTCTGATTTGGGCTTAGGAAATATGATCAGCAAATTTTTCAGTAGCTTCAGTGAACTTGCATCCTCTCCGACTTCAAATCCGTTAAGAACCAATGTGCTAAATGCTGCAACCAATCTTGTATCCAAGGTCAATATTCTGAATAATTCTATAAATAATATTAAAAAAAATATCAAACTGGAATTCAATGAAAAGATTAGCTCGATTAACAAACTTTTAATTCAAATAAATCAGGTTAATAAAGACATAAAAAATAATCAGTCTAATAAAATCACAATAAACGATTTGATGGATCAGAGAGATACACTACTAAACGAACTGAGCAAATTAGTTAACATCAATGTGACGACTGAATCTGATAATACAGTGAATGTTTCAATTGGTGGCTCTTTTGCCGTTGATTCTTACCACATCAAAGAATTTGAAATGTTTGATGATAATGGTAATCTTTCAATGAGAATTAAAGGCGGTACTAATTCAGTTATTTTAACCGATGGCGAAATGAATGCTTTATATAGCGTTTACAACTCTAAAGTTTCTTCATATAAACAAAAGCTTGATAGAATTGTTACTACAATAGTTAACGAAGTAAATAAAATTCACAGAACCGGATTTACAAAAACAACTCCTACTCAAACCGGACTTAACTTTTTTGAAGAATATAAAGATGGAGTGTTGAAAATAAATGAATTGGTAGCGAAAAATCCAAATCTAATAGCGATCTCTTCAGATGGTACTTTGGCAAATGGCGATTTGGCTTTATCAATCAGTAATATTGTTGATAAGAAAGTGATTGACAATTCAACGATAATGGAATTTTACACAACTCTTATTAATGAAATTGGCAATGACGGTTTATTGAACAAAAATTTATCCGAAGCAAATCAGCTTGTTCTTGAGCAACTTGAACAACAGAAAAAAATAAATTCGGGTGTTTCTTTAGATGAAGAAATGACAAACGTTTTGCAATTTCAAAGATCTTATGAAGCATCCGCTAAATTGATAAAAATTGCAGATGAATTACTTAGAACAATTCTGGAGTTAGTATGACACGCGTTACAGAAGCCTCAATCGCAAGTCATTATGTAAATAGCATTAACAGTTTGAAAAGCTCAATCAGTCTTTTGCAAAGACAAATTGCAAGCGGTAGTACAATAGAAAAACCATCTGATTCACCGAGCAAATCAGTAATCATAATTAGAAATAACGACGTTTTGAATCAGATAAATACCAATCTTAACAACATCAAAACTGGTTTGTCATTTCTGAATCAGACAATTTTTTCACTTGAAGTAATTCAATCAGAAATGTTTAACATCATTGGTAAACTAACAGATATTGAAGATCCATTAAAACAGAAAAACCTTAATAATTACGCAGACCAGTTTGAACAATCACTTAAAATCATTATGGACATTGCTAATTCAAAAGCAGATGGCAGATATGTTTTCGGTGGAACGGATTTAAGTGATACACCATTCAAATATTCGCAGGATAATCAGACTATAATTCAAAATGTAAATTCAAAAGGAAGAGTTAATGTCAAAATATCAAGTGGACTTACTGAAAGGATAAACCTTACCGGAATTGAAGTTTTTGGAACAATTCTCTCAGGCAGTGGATCATTCGACAAAAATTCAGTCATCGGCTCTGTGAAAACTATTGAGAAGGATGTTTTTGATAGTTTTGGAAATCAATACAAATTTCAAATGAATTATGAAAAGACTGCTAATCAAAAGTATGAATTCACCTACAATGTTTTGGATTCGAGCAACAATATAATTCATTCTTCCTCTTCACCGATGCTTCTGGAGTTTGATCCTAACTCAGGTTATCTTATATCGGTTAATGGTTCAACTCCTAAAGAAATAAATATCTCGATTCCTGCTCGAAGAATTAACTTCTTTTTAGATTTTCAAGAATTATCGGAAGGCAATTCCGATACAGTGAATTTCAATCTTAATCAACAAACAGATATTTTCAATACACTAAAGAACATCATCCGAAATCTGAGAAACGGAATACTTCCCACTGCAGAGCAAAAAGCAGAGGTTGATAAGTTTAATATTAGAGTATTGGAAAAATTATCTGAGATAGGCAACATCGTTAATCAGTTCAGCTCTTTTGAAAATATGTTGAATCAGCAATCGTTGGAATTACAGGCAATCAATCAAGAAGTTAGTGGAGTTGATGTGGTCAGATCAATCATTGATTTACAAAATAAAGATTATCTCTTGCAGATTACTCAAAAGATTGCTGCATCAATTCTACCGAAATCATTACTGGATTATTTATGATTAAAAAACTTGGAAGTGTTAATGGTTTAATTCTGGGAGTGCTTTCTGTTTTTGGCGCTTTTATTTGGGAAGGTGGTTCATTAAATGCTTTATTTCTCATTCCTCCTATTATAATTGTTTTTGGTGGGACTTTCGCTGCTGTTATTATAGGATTTGGTTTCGAAAATTTCATGAAAATTTTTCAGCTGATAAAAATTGCTTACTTTCCTAAAAATTACAATCATCAGGTAATAATAGACACCTTAGTAAAATTATCCTTCAAAGCAAGAAAGGAAGGTCTATTATCAATTGAAAGTGAAATAAATAACATAGACTTTTTCTTTTGCAGGAAACTACTTCGAAACGCAATTGACGGTACAGATCCACAAATGTTACTGGAACTCGCAGAAGTAGAAATGAAGTCAATTCAGGACAGACACAATCAGAACATTTTTATATTCACAAAGATGGGAGGTTATGCTCCAACGATGGGAATATTAGGCACAGTGATGGGACTGATTATGGCTCTCTCTCAAGCAGGAAGTGAACCGACATTACTTATAAAAAGTATCGCAACAGCTTTCATTGCCACTCTATGGGGAGTCTTTTCAGCAAATTTAATTTGGTTACCAATAGCAGATAGGTTAAAAAATTGTCATCAGGACGAGAAGCAACTGATGTTGTTGTCTCTTCAGGGAGTAATAGCAATTCAAAGTGGAGATATTCCGATACTGGTGAAATCTCGTTTGATAAGCATGTTACCCCAAAGAGAACAAGAACTAGTTTACAGTTAGAAGAATTGGAAGATAATCCTTTTCAAGAGTCTTCAGAAAAGGATAGATATTTAATAACCTACGCAGATTTAATTACTCTGTTGTTAGGATTATTTATACTTTTGTACACTGCTTCGAATCTTGATATTCAAAAGTACGAGAAAATGTTGGGGGCTTTCGGAGATGTTTTTGGCAGTCAGAGCCCAAAGATGAATATTAAGAATTTGCCCGAGCCAATGATTATTACTCCGATTGATAGATTGAAGATTGAAATGAATCAATTAATTTCGGAAAGTGAATTTTCGAATTCTATCAGAATGGAGGAAAACGAAAGAGGGATAGTAATTCACATTTTAGAAAATATTGTGTTCACACCTGGCTCTGCTGAATTAAAAAGTACTTCAAAAATTGTTCTGAATAGAATAGCGAATATCATAAAAAAATTACCGAATGATATTAGAGTTGAAGGTCATACAGACAATATTCCTATTAACTCAGCTCAGTATCCTTCAAACTGGCATCTCTCGGTAGCGAGAGCTTTGAATACAGCTTATCATTTAATAAATGTTGAGGGTGTTCCTCCAGATAGAGTTTCAATTGTTGGAAATGCTGAATATAAGCCGATAGAATCTAATGAAACTGCTTATGGCAGGGCTCTCAACAGAAGAGTTGACATAGTAATTATTAAATAATAATAAATGTGTGAATATGAAAGTAAAATTTGATCATATAGGTGAAGTAGAATTTGATGACGATCTGGTTTTAACCTTTGAAAATGGTCTGATTGGTTTTGAGTATCTCAAAAAATTTGTTTTAATCAAAGCTGATGACGACCTGTTTTTCTGGTTAAACTCGGTCGAAAAACCCGAATTCTGTTTCCCTCTGATTGGTGTCAGAGTTATTGACGAGAACTACCCAATGGAAGAAAACTATGAACCGTTTGCAGTAGTTATTCTAAATAAAGATCCATTGAAAATTACAATCAATCTGACGGCTCCCATTTACATCAATCAGGATAGTAAAACCGGTTATCAGAAAATTCTTGATAATGAAAAGTATCCAGTTGACTATAAACTTTTTGTGGAGTCGTAGAGATGCTGATATTAACCAGAAAACTAAATGAAGAAATTGTAATTGATGGTGAAGTTACTATTAAGATTATATCAATTTCCGAAAATCAGGTAAAACTTGGATTTGATGCTCCCAAAAACATTCAGATTAACAGAAAAGAAGTATTTGAGAAGGTTAAAGAATCACTTTTGAAAGCCTCTGAAATGAAAAAAGAAAAACCTATTAATCTAAAAGGACTTAAACCAAATAAATTATAATATTATGAATAACGAACCATTAAAAATTTTAATAGTTGATGATTCAGATTTAACCAGAACAACTTTATTGGATTTATTCTCAAAATATATATGCACTGTTTACACCAGCATTGATGGTCTGGATGGAATTCAAAAAGCATTGAATCATAAACCTGATTTGATCCTACTTGATATTTTAATGCCAAATCTTGATGGAATAAAAAGTCTTCAGGTAATAAAAATTATAAATGAAATTAAAAGTATTCCAATAATTGTTATTAGTGGAAACAGCAGTCGTAGTAATTTGTTTGCCTGCCTTGAATCAGGTGCTGATAAAGTTCTTATCAAACCGATCGATGAATCAAAATTAATCTCAACAATTGAGGAATTAACCGGACGAAAACTTGAAAAAGTAAAATCTTCAGAAGGTGAAGAGGTTAAAACCGATTATACAGAATTAAAAAAAATATATTTGAAAGCATTTCCTAAAAAAGAAGAACAAATTACTCAGGCAATTTCACTTAAAGACAAAGACACATTAGCTACTATTTTTCACGAATTAAAAGGTGTCTCTGCTTCGATGGGTTTTCCGGAAATTTCTGAGATTAGCAAAGAAATAGAATTAGCTGTTAAATCTCCTAATGTTGACTGGCAATTTATTCGTTATCAGGCGGATGAAATAATTTCTATAATCGAAAGAAACTCATTCTCGCTTAATCTGGAGTAAAAGAATATGTTTGTTATTATCGGAATCGTGGTTGTAATCCTTGCAGTTATTGGTGGATTTATGTTTGCGGGTGGAAATATTGTACTTTTGATACAGCCTGCAGAATTCATAATAATAGTTGGTGCTGCAGTTGGTAGCATGCTGATTTCTTCGCCACCTAATCTGCTTAAAAAAATAGTCGGGTCAATTCCATTACTCATTAAGGGTTTTAAGATAACAAAACAGGATTATCTTGAATTACTAAAATCATTGAATGATCTGTTCTTAATTGCTCAAAGAGACGGTTTACTTGCAATTGAAAAACATATTGAAAATCCAAAAGAAAGTGAAATACTCTCACAAGCTAAAAACTTTGTTAATAATCATCACGTCATTACATTCTTTTCTGATACAATGAAAGTAATGCTTTCAGGAGGAGTACCACCACACGAATTGGAGACATTAATTGATGCAGAAATAGAAACTTTTGAAATGGAAGGCAAACCTGTTACGGCAACAATTTCAAAAGTTGGTGATGCATTTCCCGGATTAGGAATTGTAGCTGCAGTTTTGGGTATTATTGTTACAATGAGCTCAATTGACAAAGGACCAGAATATGTTGGATTACACGTTGCCGCTGCACTTGTTGGTACATTTTTAGGAGTTCTTCTTTCTTATGGATTTGTTGGTCCGATGGCCACCAACCTTGAACTAATTCACGAAAGTGAGAAAAGATATTTGGAAACAATTAAAGCTTGTATTGTTGCATATGCTAAAGGTAATCCTCCAATTGTTTCTGTAGAATTTGCCCGAAGAACAATTTTTAGTGACTACAGACCTTCATTTTCAGAGCTTGAAAACTATATAAGGGGTAGAGGAGAAAGCGGCAAATGAAAGGAACAGATCAGCAAGCTCCGATAATAATAAAAAAAGGTAAACACGGGCACGGTCATCACGGTGGTGCCTGGAAAGTAGCTTACGCTGATTTCGTAACTGCTATGATGGCTTTGTTTATTGTTCTTTGGGTTTTAGGTCAAGATCAAAAAGTTGTTGAAAGTGTTGCCGGTTATTTCAAAGATCCGATTGGGTTTACTGAAAAACTCAGAGCTATATCTGTTGGAAATTCTGAAAGTCTTCCGATTAAGATTGATTCGATTGTAATTAAAGAGCAGTTAAGAGAAATGGAAATTCAAAGATTAGAAAAAATGGGCGAAGCTCTAAAACAGGAACTCAAACAAAATCCTGAATTCCAGAAACTTGCAGATCAAATTAATATTGAAATTGTAAATGAAGGTTTGAGAATAGAACTTACTGAATCCAATGAAAATGTATTTTTTGAAGTTGGTACTGCTAATCTGAAACCAGAAGCTACAAGGATTATTCAGCAAATTGCAATTAATCTTCAGAATATACCTAACAAAGTAATCATTGAAGGACACACAGATTCGAGACAATATATTCATGGAGCTAAAGGTTATTCAAATTTTGAATTAAGTTCCGAAAGAGCAAATGCAACCAGAAGAACCTTAGTCAATTCAGGTTTAGAACCAAAAAAAATTGATGAAGTAAGAGGTTATGCAGATACGAGATTGCGTGACCCTAATGATCCATTTTCAGCAGTAAACCGAAGAACGAGCCTTATTATCAAATTTGCTACGGAATCACCAGAATGAAAAAATTAGTCGTAGTTGTTGAGGATGATGAATTAGCAAGCCAGCTTTATCAGTTTTATTTCAACAGATATGGTATCAAGTCTTTCATTTCTGACAATGCTTCTGAAGTAATTGATTTTATTACCAAAGAAAAAGTTGGGCTTTTGATAATGGATATTAATCTTACTAATACTTACTTAAACGGTAAAAAAGTAGATGGTATTGAATTTACGAGATACTTGAAAAGTAATGATTCCACTAAAAATATTCCAATTATGTTTGTTACAGGCACAATCATCAATTATGATAAAGAAACAGAAAATATTTATAATGATTCGGTTGATGTTATAACAAAACCCATTATCAATTTTAATATGTTTATTCAAAAAATTAACAGATATCTTGACTTATGAATTTGCCAAATAATGTTTTATTAGTCGAAGATGAGAAGGATACCCGATTTATCCTTGAAAAACTTTTAGTCAAAAATGATTTTATTGTTGAAACCGCCTCGAATGGACAGGAAGCATTAGAAAAATTAAAATCATTTTCTCCAAAAGTTATCTTGGCAGATTGGACTATGCCTGTAATGGATGGATTAACTTTATGCTCAAAACTTAAAAGCGAACCAAATTACAAAACAATTTATTTTATAATTCTGACAGCACGTACTTCTCTTAACGACAGAGTTGCCGGTTTAGATATTGGTGCTGATGATTTTTTAGTCAAACCTATTGAAAATCAGGAGTTAATTGCCAGAATAAAATCAGGCATAAGAATTTTTGACCTTCAGAATGAACTAAAATTAGTTGAGCACTCCAAAGCTCTCATTGAAATGGCTTGCACAATCGGACACAATTTGAATAATCCTCTGAGCAGTTTGAGTATGGCTATTGAAAACTTAAAATCTGAAATCACTGAAAAAAATAAAGCTAGTCTCGAAGAAGACTTAAAAATTATTGAATTATCCCTCGAAAAAATAAAATCACTTGCAGCACAGCTGGTGAATATTCAAAATCCGGAACTGATTAAATATTCCGGCGATCAAAAAATGATTAAATTAGATTAGATTACTAAACTTGAACCTCATTCGCTTCGATAATTAAATGAGGTAATGTATGCTAAATAAAATTGAAAATATCAATCTTAAACCAGAGATGCGAAATGAAATCAAATCCTCCAGAAAGGAATCTGGTTCTAACAAAGTTTATAAAAAAGAAAACTTTGCTGATACTCTTACTTATTCTTCAGCGCTTATTTATATCTCTCATCTTAATTGGAAACTCAAAAAGTTTAACGTATCATCTGAAGAGTTAATTGAGATAGAATTTCAATACGAAAATTATTCCTTCAGTTTCCTTGTAAATCCAAAATCTCCCGCAACGAAGGAAGTTTCAGTAAAAATCTCTGATTTTGCTACGGTAAATTATTCAAATGTTAATAGGTTTATTTTAGATATTTCGTTCAACTTCAGACACGTGAACACCGAATACATAAATTATGAAGTTCTTAATATCATTTTTCCGAGAATCAAGACTTTTTTTATAGTTGGGGAAACAGAGGTGAATTCCACGTACTATTTTAATATCTTAAATGGAATAGAAGAAAAATTGAGTAATCTGCTTTCTCAAATCTATCTTAATGTCATAAATTTCATTGAAAAATTAAACAACAAGAAAATTATTTTTGCTGTGGAGGATTTATCCATTTTTTCTGAAAATAATTTATCAATAAAGGGAATCCAAATTGAATATCAAAAATTCTGAATTATTATCTGGCCAATTAGGAACGCTATTAGTAAACTCGGCAATGGATTTATTTTTTAACGATGATCCATTCCTTATTCTTGATTTAAATTTTAATATCATTTATTACAATGACAGTTTCAAGTATTCTATTTTATATGAACACTATTTAAGCGATGAAAATAAAAATATCTCTGAATTAAAAGAAAACCTTCAACTATTTTCAGCTTCTTCATTTAATTTCTCAACCTTTAGTACTCAGATTTTGGAAGAAGAGTCAAACCAGAATTTAGAATATCTGATTAACATCAACAGAATTAAATTACCTCAGGGTGAATACTACTTACTAAAGTTTTCTGATGCAACAAAAATATTGGAGAGAGAGAATAGAGTAGCGTCAATTCAGACCGCACTTGAAATGATGAAAATACCTGTATTGATTACTTCATCAAAAGGCAACGTGATTTACATATCTGAAGAATTTGAAAAAACTCTCAATATACCAATCGAATCTATACATAATAAATTTTTCTGCCTTGCATTTGAAAACTTTCTCAGTAAGGAAGACTCTCTTTCGCTTGAAAATGCATTTCTCAATAATCAGTTGTGGAGCAAAACAGTTCAAATTCAATCGAAGAGCGGGGAAAAATGTTTTAAAGAAATAAAATTTATACCTTCTGCAAGATTTATAAATGGAGAAAAACTTAGTTTAGTGATTATTTATGATATCACTACACATATTGAAAAGAAGCTTGAAGCTGAAGAAAATCTTGTAAAAATTAAATCAATCCTTGATAATATCTCTGATCCTGTTTTTATAATTAAGGATACAAAAAACTATCTTGCATTAGAACGAGCCAATAAAAGTTTCTATGAATTGTTTAATTGCAATCAAACCAAAATTGGTAGCAATATTGAAAACTTGATTGATAAAGAATTATTTACTCTGATTAAAACTCAGGTGGGATTAATTCAAAATTCTAAAATAAAATCTAAAGAATTTGAATACAGTTTTAACAATAACTTTTTCAAAACTAAAATTGCTTCAATATTGTCTGCTAACGAGGAATCAACTTACATTATTACACTAAACAATATCACTTCTGAGATCGAATACCAGAATAAAATCAAATCAGCATACAAAAAAGAAATGGATTTGAATCGCTTAAAAGGTGCATTTATAGAAAATATTTCTCACGAAATAAGAACACCATTCCACGCTATTTCTGGCTATTCAGAAATAATAGATGAATCTCTACAAAAAGAAGACTACGGTACAGTTCAGGAAATAACTACTTTACTTAAAGATGTTTTAGGCAGAGTAACTCGACTTTTTGATAATCTAATTGAACTTTCTCAACTTGAATCAAGAGAAATGGTCTTCGATTTCAGCAATATTAACCCAAACAAAATAGTCAAGAATATTTACGAGAATCTGCTTAAAAGAGCTATTGAAAAAGGTATCCAACTTTTGCTGGATTTAACTGACTCTGAAAAACAGATTCGCGTTGATAAGAATAAATTAGAAAAAATCATTCTTTCTCTGGTTGATAATTCAATTAAATATACTCATTATGGCAATGTGGTCATAAGAACTTATTTGAAAGATAATAAAATGCACATTGCTGTAACGGACACAGGCGAGGGTATGAATCAAAACGAAATTGATGATTTACTTCAACCATTTAATCAGGAAGAAGACGCCTTTACAAGAAAATACCAGGGTATGGGATTAGGTTTAACTATTGCCCACCGATTGACAAAACTTATGGGTGGTGAAGTCGAAATTGTTAGCCAGAAAGGTGTTGGTACAAAGGTCACTTTGTCATTTAATTTAGTTGAATTAAATAACAATGCTTGAATCTAATAAAATAACTCAAAGCCTGTCCTTAGAGCAATCTTTATTAAACCAGTATAATCTGGGAATAGTAAGAATTGATCAATCTGGCTATCCTGTTTTTATTAATAACTACCTGTTAAATATTTTATCATTTAAAACTTCAGATGAGTTTTATGAACACTTCTCTAATAATTCCGAATTTCAAAAAAATTTTGAGATTAGTAAATACTTAAATTATTTGCAACTTGAGATTAAGTCGAATTATCTCGAGAGCAAATGGATCAACAAAAACGGTAAAGTAATTTTCTTTAAAGAGTTTGTTAATCCTGTCTATAATGATAACAACGAAATAATTTATTTCGATTGTATCATCGAAGATATAACAAACATAAAATTTGTTGACGAACTAATAAAAAATTATCAACTCAGAGATTTATCAATATTGAAAGCTCTTCCGGATTTATTGTTTCTTATTTCTTTTGATGGAGTCTTTCTTGATTATAAATATAGTAACCGAAACAATTTCAATTTCATTTCAAGCCCATTAGATATAATCGGCAAACGTGTTGAAGAAATTTTCCCGAATGAAGTTGCTGATTTAATCATTTCTTCAGTTAAAAAAACTTTATCTGATGAAGAGCTTCAGACAGTTGAGTTCTCATTAGAGCATTCCGGCAAATCCTCTTTTTTTGAAGCAAGAATAATCTATAACTCTTCAGATCAAGCATTGATTTTATTGAGAGATATTACAACTCAAAAGCAAGCTGAAATCGAATTAAGAAGAGTTACTGAAGACCTTGAAGCAGCCAATAAAGAAAAAGATAAATTCTTCTCTCTTATCGCACACGATCTGAGAACTCCTTTGGTTGGATTAACTGGTTATGCTGAAATACTCGCTGCCGACATAGATGAACTAACAAAAGACGAAGTAAAAGAATATTCGAACAACATTGTAGAAATATCAAGACAGACGATTAAATTTCTTTCTAACTTATTGGAATGGTCGCGTCTGCAGATAGGAAAAATAACCTACGAACCAAATGATATTAGCATCAATAGAATGGTCGAAAGTATATTCCAACTTTTGAAGTCGAATGCTGCACGAAAAAATATTATCTTGTTGAATAATACAAATCCTGATCATATCGCTTATGCAGATGAGAATATGATATATTCCGTTCTAAATAACCTAATCTCAAATGCGATTAAATTTACTAATTCTGGAGGTGAAATAATTCTCTCAACTCGTGAGGAGGGTGATAAAATCATTACATCTGTAAAAGATAATGGAATAGGAATGGACGAGGAGCAATTAAAAAATCTATTTGCATTGAATAAATCTTTTACAACTCCTGGCACCGCAAAAGAAAAGGGAACAGGTTTAGGAATAATTCTTTGCAGAGATTTTGTTAATAAGAATTTCGGAAAACTTTGGGTAGAAAGTAAACTCGGAGAAGGCTCTGAATTTTCCTTCTCTCTACCGAAGTTTAATAATTAACCCATAAAGAAACTCAACATAATACCTGCGGCAACAGCACTTCCGATCACTCCAGCTACATTTGGTCCCATTGCGTGCATCAACAGATGATTTGTTGGATCGTATTTTAATCCAATCATTTGCGATACTCTTGCACTGTCCGGCACTGCGGAAACTCCTGCATTACCAATCAACGGATTGATTTTTTTCCCTTCAGGAAGAAAAAGATTCATAACCTTAACAAAAATAACTCCACCTGCAGTTGCAATTACAAATGATGCTGCTCCTAATGCAAATATTCCTATTGATTTGGGAGTTAGAAAAGTTGTTGCTTGTGTAGATGCCCCAACTGTTAATCCAATTAAAATTGTCACTATATCAATCAAAGAACCTTTTGCGGTATCAGCTAATCTTTTTGTTACACCACTCTCCTTTAATAAGTTTCCAAAGAATAACATTCCCAATAAAGGCAATGCACTTGGTGTAATGAAAGTAGTAAGAATCAAACCAACAATTGGGAACATTATCTTTTCAGTCTTAGAAACAGATCTTGGTGGTTTCATTCTGATTCTTCTTTCTTTTTCATTAGTAAGCAGCTTCATAATCGGAGGTTGAATTACAGGAACTAATGCCATATAAGAATAAGCTGAGATGGCTATTGCACCAATTAATTCTGGAGCTAACTTTGAAGATAAGAATATCGCAGTAGGTCCATCAGCTCCTCCGATTATTGCGATTGCAGCAGCTTGCTCCGGAATGAAACCGATTAATAAAGCCAAAATATACGCACCGAAAATTCCCACCTGTGCAGCAGCTCCGAGAAGCATTAGTTTAGGATTTGATAACAGTGCAGAAAAATCTGTCATTGCTCCGATTCCAAGAAATATCAGTGGAGGATAAATTCCTTTCATTACTCCGAAGTATAAGTAATTCAATACACTCCCCGGCTCATAGATTCCGATTTGCAATTTCGCACTTTCAAGAAAAGGAATGTTTCCTAATAAAATTCCAAATCCAATCGGAACAAGTAATAAAGGTTCATACTCTTTTTTAATAGCTAAATAAATAAATATTAATCCTACTGTAATCATTATAATATGACCAACTGTCATGTTAGGAAATGCAGTGTAAGCAATGAATTGTTCTATTCCGTGAGATATAAATTCAAAAAATTTTTCCATTTGATTTACCCAATTTCAATTAATGTATCACCTTCAAGCACGCTATCTCCCTTGCTAACCTTTATAGATTTAACTATACCTTCTTTATCAGCATTTATATTATTTTCCATTTTCATTGCTTCCAGAGTAATTAGCTTTTGACCAATTGTAACTTTATCCCCTTCTTTAACATAAATATCAAGAATTACTCCTGGCAGAGGTGACTTTATAAATCCAGCTCCTTTAGGTGCTGATGGTGCTGATGTTTTTAGTTGAGATGGTGCTGTCTCAGTTGAAGGAACTGCATAAGACCTGACAAGTTTTGGTGTTTTTGTCGTAGTTATTTTTTTCTCTAATTCAACTTTGTAAACAGTGCCGTTTACTTCAATCTCAGCGATTTCATCCTCAATATTTAATACGTTCACATCGTATTTGTTCCCCTGTATAGTGAATTTGAAGCTTTTCATTTTTATTCCTTTATCTTGGATTTTGTCTTAAACCATAAATTTTTGAACTCCACGGAGTGTAAGCTTTTGAAACTCTGTTTATAGTGATAATTGGATTTTCTTTATCGTGAAGTTCATTGTAGTATAAATAAATCGCATAAGCAATAGCAGCATTTATTTCTCCACTTATTTCTTCAACCTTATTAGCTTCTTCAGATTTCCCTTCTTTTCTTAAGATTCTTCTAATATTGAGAGTTAAAACTTTTGAAAGATTATAAAAAATTATGTAGAGAAGCAATAAGGCAATAAATACTACACTATAACCTATTACTGTCATTCCAATTCCAAATGGATCGATTTTCATAAATAAATCGGAATTACGATGTACAAGAACAGATGCTGAATCAGTAGTAGCTTGTAAAACCTGAGCTATAAACATTTTCTTTATCCTTATTTACAATGGTAAATTAGAGTGTTTTTTGGGCGGATTTACATCCTTCTTAGTTCTTAATGACTCCAAAGCTCTGATTATTCGGAACCTCGTATTTCGTGGTTCAATAACATCATCTATAAAACCATATTTAGCTGCTTCGTAAGGTGTAGTAAATTTTCGTCTATACTCTTCTTCTTTTTGTTGAAGGAATTTCATTCTTGCTTCAAGATCAGTTATTTCTTTATACTCTTTACTGTATAAAATTTCGATTGCACCTTTTGGACCCATAACAGCAATTTCTGCTCCAGGCCAAGCATAATTTATATCACCCCTTAAGTGCTTTGAACTCATCACATCGTACGCACCGCCATAAGCTTTTCTAAGGATGACTGTAACCTTCGGAACAGTTGCTTCTCCGTATGCATAAAGTAATTTTGCGCCGTGAATTATAATTCCTCCATACTCTTGTGTAGTACCGGGAAGGAAACCCGGAACATCTACGAAAGTAACTACAGGAATATTGAAAGCATCGCAAAATCTGACGAATCTCGCTGCTTTTCTCGATGAATTTATATCTAATACTCCAGCTAAATAATTCGGTTGATTTGCTACAATACCAACAGATATTCCATTAAATCTTGCAAAACCAATTACAATATTCGGGGCATAATGTCTCTGCACTTCCAAAAATTCATTATAATCTACTACAGCGTGAATAACATCTTTTACATCATAAGGCTTACTTGGATTCTCTGGTATTATTTCATTCAACGAATCTTCTAACCTATCAATTGGATCATCGCAAGGCATTATTGGCGGATCTTCGAGGTTATTTTGTGGCATATAACTCAGCAGTTTTCTTATAAGAGCAATTCCTTCTTGTTCACTATCAGCTACGAAATGAGTAACACCTGATTTTGTGCCGTGAATCATTGCTCCGCCTAATTGGTCTTCTGTTACTATCTCACCAGTAACTGTTTTTACAACCTTAGGTCCTGTAACAAACATATAGCTTGTATCTTTTGACATCAATATAAAATCAGTTAGAGCAGGTGAGTAAACCGCTCCACCGGCGCAAGGACCAAATACTGCTGAAATCTGTGGAACTACTCCAGAAGCCATTATATTTCTTTGAAATATTTCTGCATATCCACCTAAACTTTTTACACCTTCCTGAATTCTTGCTCCACCACTATCGTTTATTCCTATTATTGGCGCTCCAACTTTCATAGCTTTATCCATCACCTTGCAAATTTTAGCAGCATACATCTCTGAAAGTGAGCCACCGAATACTGTAAAGTCTTGAGAGAATACATAAACGATTCTGCCATCAATAGTTCCATATCCAGTTACAACACCATCTGATAAATAAGTTTCTTCGGCTAATCCAAAATCAATACATCTGTGTGAAACGAACATATCAAATTCTTCAAAGCTACCTTCATCGAGCAGAAGATCAATTCTCTCGCGTGCAGTTAATTTTCCTTTTCTATGTTGTGCTTCAATTCTTTTGGGTCCACCACCAATTCTGGCTTTTTCTCTTAATTCGAGTAATTCTTTAATTTTTTCTTGCTGACTCATTTTTAATACTTTCTATTGTTTCGGCTTTTCACAAAATTCTGTTAATACTCCGAAAGTTGATTTCGGATGTAGAAAGGCAATATTTAACCCTTCAGCCCCGGCTCTTGGCTTAGAGTCAATTAACTGCACCCCTTTCGAATTTACAAATTCAAGTGCTTCTTCCAATCCATCTACTGCAAATGCCAGATGATGAATTCCTTCGCCTTTCTTTTCAATAAATTTTCCTATAGGCCCTTCAGGTGAAGTTGATTCGAGTAATTCGATTTTAGTCTGACCTACCATAAAAAACGCTGTCTTAACTTTTTGATCTGCTACTTCTTCAATTTTGTAACATTTCAGATTAAGCACTTTTTCATAATAATCAATACTTTCTTGCAGATTTTTTACCGCTATTCCTATGTGTTCAATGTGTGATATATTCATATTTCTTCCGTTTTTTTATTTTTTGTTTTCTAACGTTTGCAAAGTTAATGCCACAGACAAAAAAATCGAGCTTGTTTTACAAGTATTATTTATTCTTGCTAAGATTGAATTCTAAGCTTAAATTTAACTTAAATTGTTAGTCTGATCCGTTGGCTATATCATGTCGAAGTTTGAAAATTTTTGTCTTTTCATACAACTTCAATTAGATATAGTGATAGACTTTGTTGAATTCTAATCTATGAGAAATCAATTTTGAGAATTAAGATTTTGATTTGAATATCATTCGATAGGAAAATCGAAATATGTGTCAGGATATGGTTCGTTAATTAAGGTGAAATGCCACCACTCAAGCGGATAGTTCTTGAAACCGTATTTTTCCATTATTGTTTTCAATAGCAGGCGGTTGATTCTTTGATTTAATTCTAAACTGTTATTTATTGTGTGTGAAATAGGATGAAAACAATCAAAGCCCGAACCCATATCTATTGAATTGTCTTTAAATCGTTTTTCTAATGGCAGATAGCATTCACATAGTTCTGAATAATTATTGAACCTGTCTTGTTCTGGGATTGGAATAGGAACAATCGTTAAATCAACAGTGCTTCCTCTTGAATGGGATGATCTATCAGCGATATATCCGTCCTGAAACAAATTTTTTTTATCAACTGTCGGATAAAATTCTTTTTTCATCAAAGTATCTGATAAATCTTTTGCCCATTCAACAAAATGATTTACAGCTCTCTGTGGGCGATATCCATCATATATTTTCAAAGTCAAATTGAATTTACGCAATTCTTCTTGCACTTTTGAAAGTGAATCTGCTGCAGCTTTTGTCAGATAGCAGATGGGTTTGTTATAGCCCTCTATTCTTCTACCGATAAAATTATGTTCACCGAAATATCTCAGCTCAATTATAATATCTGGGATGACTTCTTTAACGTTAACAAAATCATAAGGCTTGACATTATTAGTTTGTGAATGAAAAGTAGTGTGGAAAAGAATGAATAATAAAAAAGTGTAAATTCTTTTTTTCATTTACCAGATAAAAAACTTTAGTACATTATTCCCAAATTAAGCGAAATGTAAAGTCCTTGAAGATTTTTTTGATATCTATAATACAGACTTTCAACTCCGTCACCGAATAATTTGACGTAATAATATCTCACATTCATACCAACGAGACTTGATTTATCGAAACCAAAATTAGCACCAAGTCCAACATATCCGCCATAAGCCCATTGAGAGCTAGCAAGACCGAAAGCTCTGAAAAACTCTTCCTCGTACGGAGTTGTAACTATAAGACACGGTCCTGTTCCAAAATTCAGATATGGTCTTAAATTTTCAGCAATAGAATTTTCAAAAATTCTGTATTGTAATCCAAAAAACATTGGAATTTGAAATATTCTGTTTTTTTTACCAATTACGAATGAATTTCCCCAATAATCATAATATTCTATTTCACGCTCATCTTTGGCTTCTGAAAATGAAACATCGAAATAACCAGTTACTTTATTGTTTAATTGATGTCGAATGAAAGTACCTATTCCGAAGCCTGATTCACCAAACATAATGTCAATTCCCCATGCGCCGTTAGGGAATTTTTCTAATGGTTTTTCAGGTTCAACTTCTCCAAGTCTTTGACTAAATGAATCAGAGAATTGACCAGATAGAATTATCAAAGTAATTATTAAAATCTGCAAGTATTTCATATTTCAATTATAAATTATTTTACATTTCTTTTTCAGCAATTAGCTTATGTCCTTTAACGAACTGACCCTGTTCAACGTGCTCTCTACTGATATATACAACTCCATCTTCATCGTGCGGTTCGCCATATACTGTATGACAGGATTTTAATCCACCAAGATATTTCCTCGTATCTGAAATATATACTAAATCACCAACTTCAGCAGCCATTCGCTTCATATCGTTTTTTGAGAAATGAATTGTATCATCTTCACCTTCTTTGAGTTTCCAATTAACTTTTATTTTTTCACCTTCGCGATCGTTAATCTTTGAGCCTTTGAAATATTCTTTTGCTTTGTTGATTGACCATACAGTTAAACCATTCGTTTTTTCTTCTTCATTATATTCAATATAATAATTTGAAACAATCACAACGAAGAAGACCATAATGAAAGTAAGTATTACAAGCACTATCATTGGCAATAAATTAAAAGCAATCAGTAGAAATATCACAATTGATGCAACAACCATCGAAGCCATTATCAAGCTATGATTAGGACTATTTTTAATCTTTTCAACAATCTTAAGTTGCTGTTTGATTGTAAATGTAGTCAATACTGCAAATAACACACAAACGAATAAATTGTATAACGCACCTATATAAGTGTATGGATGCTTAGGATCGAATGCAGTTCCGTGATCAAAAAATTCAATCAATGGTCGCGGATAATACATTCCTAATATCATCAATGCGACTCCTCCGACAAGAGTTCCGATAACTGAAGAATTACTGAATCTTTTCCAGAAAACTCCGAGAAATATTGCTACAACAAGCGGGGGAGTAAGTGTGGAATGAAAATAACCGTGAGCTTCATATACAGTTGGAAATTTACTAAATGGAATTACAGTTAGTACTCCAAGAAATGTGAATATCGCAGTTGCTATTCTTGCTGAAAACAATTCTTCTTTATCTTCTTCTTTCCACGATTGAATCTTTTTGGTCAGCCATTTTTTTACTGGTCTGTGAATATCATTTATATAAACTGCAGCGGTTGCATTAAGTAAAGTATCCACTGTTGACATAAGTGCAGCGGTTAAAGCTGCCATTATAAAACCGAAAACACCGGGATGAGAAATTATGTTTGCCACAACCACAAAAATTGCATCAGGATTTGTATCAGGTGGAACGACAGATGGATTAGCTACAGAAATGGCTTTTCCAATCCAGCCAGCATTCCCTACGACTATTGCAGATAGTGGAAGCATAAAAAGAATATTGAAAGTAGCTGCTTTTCTGCTTTCATCAACACTTTTACAAGCCATAAATCGCATAATTAATCCCATATTCATAAATAAAAATCCGACTGAGCCGGCGACTCCATCCTGCCAGAATATTCCAACAAAATTAAATCCGGGAGGATTGTTAAAATGCGCAAAAGGTAATTTCCATTCTGTTGGTAATAAATTCCAGAATACTCCGAAACCACCTAAATAATCTATCCCAAGTAAAAACACTAAAAAGCCCGTAAAGATCAGAATGAATCCCTGTAATAAATCTGTAAATATTACGGCTGTTTGACCACCATAAGTAATATATATCCCTATTATTAAAGCTATCACAATAACTAAACCCATCAGGGTTACATTAAAATGAAAACCGAAAATTGTAAATTCGGGAGGAAGCAGTGGCAGTATTGCTTTCCCCATAGTCAAAAAACCTATTCCTACATACCCAATCATATAGAGCAATAATAAGAATGTCGCAAAAAATCTTGTAATTGGAGAAAATCTTTTTTCAAAATATTCTGGAATAGATCTTATCTTAGTATAAACTATGATTGGTAGCCAACCGAAAATAAAGAACGGAACGAAAAACCAATCGTTTATGTAAGTCATTGTAGAAGAAAATCCTGCTTCGAATCCTTTTGCAGAATATTTAATAAAACTGTGACTTCCGACACCTGTTGCAACTATACTCATTGCGATTAACCACCAGGCAAATCTTCTTCCGCCAAAAAAGAAATCTGTTGTTGTCCTATTGTATTTACTGAAATAAGCTCCAAATGCTAAAATTGCAATGAAGTAAACTGCCATTACAATCCAATCACTTGAAGTACCTAAGCTGTGATGTGATTCCATATTCCCTGTAAATTATTTATAGATATAATGCTGCTAAAATTATGAGTGCGTGAAGAACCATAAAATAAAAGAACCCGAATATTGTTACTTTCCACCAATAACGATGTCTTTTATTTAGTGGATTGTAACCACCTGCTTTTTTAACAATTATTAAACCACTTAAAAAAAACAGACCTCCTACTCCGTAAAGATAAATATAAGGCAACCAGGTATAGTAAATTGAAGGCATAAAGTTTTCCAAAATTTATCAAAGATATAGTGCTGCTATTATTAGAAAAGCGTGCATAAACATAAAAAAGAAAAAGCCGCCTAATAAAATTTTCAACCAGAAGCGATGTCTTCTTTTCTTCAAGTTCAATGCTCCGCTTTTAATTACAATATACATTCCACTAAAGAAAAATATTCCGCCGACTCCATATAAATAAATGAAAGGCAGCCATGATTGAAAAAATATTTGCATCATCATATAACATTTTAATTGTTACATAAAAATATACATACCATTTCATTTGAACAATTTAATTAATACTTCACAAACTTAAATTAGAATTTGTTGAGGATGGGGGAATTTGGGGTTGGGGGTTGGTGGTTGGGGGTTGGTCATTGGCCATTAGTCATTAGTCATTTGAAATTTTTAATTGTTCATTATACATTGTACATTGTTAATTGTTCATTGGATATTGGGGATTGGGTTTTAATTAGTGTTAATTCGTGAAATTC
>CAKZLD010000218.1 GCA_937125135.1 uncultured Ignavibacterium sp. | reverse complement strand
CAGCTTAATAAACTTAAGCGTTGTTAAATTTCCATTAACGAGAGAACACAGAATTCTTTTTCGTACGCCCGAGTGGAATCGAACCACTAACCCTCAGCTTAGAAGGCTGATGCTCTATCCTGTTGAGCTACGGGCGCAAATCAGAATTCGTCGGGGCGGCGGGATTTGAACCTGCGACCTCCTGCTCCCAAGGCAGGCGCGCTAACCGGGCTGCGCTACGCCCCGTAAGCTCAGTATTATATCTTTAACATCTTCTCAAAGAACTTAACTTTATAATTGAATGATAATTTAACTTATTCAATTATTTCTAAAAATTCAGGTAACAAATATATTTTTATAAGTCTTAAAATCAAAAGAAAATCAACTCAGTATTCCAACTTTATCTCCATTAAATATAAAAAAGATTTTTTCGATATATCGAAACATTCTTCAATAATATCAACTGATCTTCTTTGTCCAGGCCAGGCAAGTAATTCTTTAGCTTCACTTCCACTGACCCATCTAAACTCTGAATGCTCTGAGCTTATGTTAATCTCAGAATTAAAATCAACTTTTGCAACAAAAACGGGAACTAAGTTTATTGATTCATCTTCAACTAAATAAAATGAATTTATGTTTGGTAACACCCAAAACTTTTCAGGTTTAAGTCCAGTTTCTTCCTGTATTTCTCTTATTGCAGATTGAAACGCTTTTTCACCTTCTTTTATCTTACCTGAAACCATTTGCCACAAATTGGGAAACCATTGATTAGAAGATCGTTTCAATAATAGAAATTCAATTTGATTTTCCCTCTCTCTTATAATGTGAGCTTCGATAAAATTTGTTGATATTTTCAAAATATTCTCCTGAGTTATTAAACTAAATTAGAAAAATGCTCTTGCCTCTGCCCTCGCCTGATGAATTGTTTTGGAATTTCCCTGAGACCTTCCATCATAACTTAAAGTTGTCTGCAAATTTGATGATAAGCGATAATCGAAATTAAAACGCCACAAGAAATTCTTACCTAAAAGATTTCCACCCGTGATTTCAAATGGAATTTGATTGATTGTAGTGTTTGCAGATAATTCATTTCTCTCTACTTCAATTCTTAATCTTCCGGTTCCTAAAAATGATAAATTAAATCTTATTGATTGTGAATTTAAGTCAACAATCGTAGGATTTTGAGGGAATCTATCCTCACTTCTACCTGTTCTGAATCTGAATCCGATTTCCATGACTCTCGAAGGTCTGTAAGAAAAATCAGATGTAACAAAATTACTGGAAATTCTCCTCGCCCTATTTGAGAATGATGATGTGCTAAGATTATCAATTACATTTGAAATATCAGTTTGGTTATTTACCTCCTGAATCATTCTGAATTTTATCCTCAAGCTTCTTTCCTGATAAAATCCTTTTTCAAAACCTGCACTGAATTCGTTTAAGGATTTTCTTTCCGCAAATCTTATTCTGAAGCTAAGGTCTTGTTGATTTTCAAATATAAAAATATCCTGCTGAAAAAGATTTGAACCTCTTATAGTAGTTGCCTCATTCTGAAAAGTTGATAATTTCAATAAATAAATATTCGAATACTTTGTGTCTTTACTGTTTTCTTCGATACGCCAAAAAGTTTCAGTCGAAAGAGCATTTAAGATTTCAGAAATGAAGCTATCATCATTAGAAAACGTACTAAAATCTAATTTCCAACGGGTACTTGTTCTCAAGTCAATTACAGGGAATAATTGGTCAGTTGGAACTGTAATTAAAATATAATCTCCATCGAAAATAGTTGGCTCAAATTCAAATTCATCAGCAATTCCATTATTGTTCAAATCGCCGAGATATTTATAATTTCCTGTACCTCTTTCAACTCTAACAAAAACCTTTTGAAGCCGAGCAGATTTTTGAGTTGATACTTCATAAAATAAATCGCCATCGACAAATCTTTCGAATAGATTAAATCGAGATTGAGAACGAATGACAATTGACTGATTATCTAAAAATCCAAGTTGCTTAAAGTCATTTGAAAACTTTTTGTCTCTATATCCAAAATTCAGTGATGTAGAAACTTCACGAATTGCTGAATAGCTTAAATCAACAGAATATAAAGCAGAGTTAGATTCTTTTACCAAAATTCCATTCAATGGCAGAAAATCTTGTCTGAAAGAATTTTTAGTTTGAAACCTGAAGCCACTTATATTCATCAGTTCAGCATAAGGAGATATTTCAATGTATTTAAGACTACCAAGCAGAAGTGAATCTTTATTAGTTCGATAATCAGACTTATCTTCAGCTAAAAATTCAATTCCGGGTTTTACATTCCAGATTTTGTAAAAAGCATTTCCTCTGTGACGGAACCATTTATTTCGTAATGCAGAATTTGAAGTACTCACATAATCCAGATTGTATTCAATAGCAAAATTGTTTTGATCTGAAAATCTGATAAAATTATTATATCTATTCGATGAAAAATCATCACCCTTTTTTACTGAGCCGAAGTTTGAACTTATTTGAAGTTGTTCGATTGGTAAATAAGAAATTCCTAGTTCAGTCAAGCTTTCGTTTGTTGGCTTAGTTTGAGTAGTTATATTATAATATCTGTTAAATTCAACTTCATTGAATCTATCAAACGATACAAACTTTTCATCAATGAATCTTTTTCTGAAAAAGAAACTTCCTTTCCCTAAATTGATATCATTGAAACTCAAATTTTTCTGTTCAATCCTCATCAAAAAATTAAAAGCATAACCTTGATTATCATCATCATCCAAAGAAGAAAATCTATTTTTATCCCACGAACTTGAAGCAATATCAAAATTTAAAAATATTTTTTTGAATGGTTCTGTTGAAAGAGAAACATTAACAAGTTGTTTTAATTGTGGAATTGGCAAAAATGTAATTGGTAAATATGAGCCAGCATTTTTCCCGACAAATTTATAGAATCCAATACTTTCTCTTATGTAATCACCTTGTCCTTCTCCTACGTAAGAAAATGAAACGTTATAAATCGCATTTGAATCTCCGGGTGCGTAAATGTAATAAGTAAATTGACTTCCTGAAATTATTGTATCTCTCGCAACATAAATTCCTTTAATCATTCCCAATGAATCGGGCTTCGCTAAATTTACTCCGGACTTAACAGCTCTATTCCTATCATCACCAGCTTCTTTTAGTATTTGTTTATCTTGTTCTGAAAGTACTATATCAATTGGCGAATTTTGATCGTCACCTTCCCTTAAAAATTGAAAACCAATATTTAATCTTTCATTAAAAAATTTAGAAGAGAACCCACTTCCAAAAAAATTTCTGCTGAATTGCCTGTCAGTATATTCAAAATCAACACTTATTCTGCTTGCTGATGTAATAATTCTTTTGGGAGTGAAAGTAATTGTAGCGTTAGAATATTCGATTGTGTAATCATTATTTTCGCCACGCTTAAGTTCTATTCCATCAAGAAAAACTTTTTCAGTTCCTGCAATAATTATTATATCTCTCTCATTATTAGCTCCTGATAAACGATAAGGTCCCTGAACACCATCAAGTCCATTAAAATTATTCGAATTAAACTTTCCTTTTGATCCGGCAAATGAAATATAACCTCTGTAATTATCTAATTTGAACTCACCCATCAGTCCTTGAAGTTTTCTATCAATCACTCCGAATTCACCGAATCTTTGTTGAAGCTGATAATCTCCAAAAGTACCAATCGCAGTAGGATGTTTCACTTGAATGAAAACTTTATCAAGTTCATCCAAACGTTCTGTATTTCCTTCTGGTTGAATTGGAGTGTTTTCATCTGTTAGTGCAGCAACAATTTCAATATCTTCTGAAAGATTTCCAGAAAGTTGAAGCCGAAGCCCACTTTTAAGGGAAAAATCTTTGTTCGTCCCGACTGTAAATCCTCTTACCAGAGTACCACTTTTTTGAAGTCCGCTTCCAAAAATGCTCTCAGTAGTTAATGGCTTTGTCTCTGTTTTAACTGTTGCTTTTACTTCTTCCTGATTATCAAAAATATTGTAAACAAGGCTTCTTCGTTTGTATTCTTTTTCTAGTCCTAATTGCAATGAAAGGTAAGATATAACTAACGTATCAAATATCGAATAAGCAACTGTATCATGAATTGAAAAAAATCCTTTTCGATAATCAATCGAATAAGCTTGCTTACTCAAGATTCTGTTTTTGAGAATAATAATTTCTGAATTAGGATAAATGTTTGTCTGATTAATAAAATACTTGTTATCAAGATTAACTTTAAAGGTATCAGTGGCAACGAAATAATTAGTTCTATCCTGAGAAAAGTTTTCAATAGATAGCAGTATAAAAATTCCAGAGATTATTAAAATCGAATTTCGCTTCAAATTTGATATTATTTTTATTCCAAACTAAGATATGAAATTTGATTTAAACAATAGTTAAAGAATTGTACTTGCTTAAATGAAATTCAAAATCAAGGAAGTTTTCTCTATTATTGACAAATTTTTCAATCACTAAAAAGCCTTTTTCTTATAAAAACCTCCATTAAAAATTATTTTTTTCAGATTTATTTGTTATTTTTCACAAAATCAAAATAAAATTGATGTTGTACAGTGCTTTAACCAGCATCTGAAACTTTAGTAGAATAGTTAAAACCTAAAATTTAAGAATAGTATGAATTCAGCCAAGATAAATTACTTATTGCAATTAGATGATGTAATACAATCATCTATTAAATCATATTCAGATTTACCAAATAAATTATGCGAAATTTTAGTTTCGGAATTTGAATTTGAAGCAGTAGCATTATTTAAGATTAATCCTAATTTCAACATTGAACTGATAGGACGATCTGGCTCTGTCAAAAAGAATCTCGAAATTAATTCTATTCAGCAATGCGAAAATTGTGAAGCAATAAAATCACCCCAAAAGATAAATTTCACTCCGACAAGTAATTGTAAAATTTATTTAACTGACAGAGTGTTAAACGAAGGCTGTGTTGTTATTCCACTTTCAAATGGTTCTGAAGTATTATTGAAAGTATCGAGGAATGATAGTTTCAATAATCCTGATATTGATAAAATGAATTCGATTGCGAGGTTTATCAAAACTGTTTTAGATATCTGGATACTTGGAAAAGGTAGTGTCGAAAATTCTGTGAGTATGATAATTTCTTCTTTAGCGCAAGAAATACGAACTCCAGCTAACAGCATTGTAGGATTTACTTCCTTACTAAGCGAAGAATCTTTATCTCCTGCTCAAAATGATTATCTATCAAATCTGAAAGAGAATGCATTTTCTCTTCTTGCATTACTCAATGATTTAATTGATATCAGTAAAATTGAAAGTGGTGTTCTTAAGCCAAATTTTACTGCCGTCAATCTCAATGACTTCATATCTGATATAATTTCAGGAATTAAATCAAAAACTGAAAACAAATTTGTAGAAATTATTTTTGATATTGATAAGTCACTCACAACTTCTATAAATCTCGATTCACAGAAATTAAAATTTATTCTTCAAACTCTAATACTAAATTCAATCAAACTAACTGAGCGAGGAAGAATATCTCTCACAGTTAAATCAGCTTCAAACAAAGTTCTTGAATTTAGAATAATTGACACCAGTGGCGGATTAACAACTAAAAAACTTGCCGATTTTTTCAAACCATTTGGACTGCAAGAATCCTTCAGTGCAAAATCAGGAATGCTTACAGGACTGAGTCTATTCTTAGTAAAAAAATATATTGAAATACTCGGTGGTTACATCACCGTAAATAGCAATATTGGAAAAGGAAACATAATTGACTTTACAATCGTAGCCGACATTCATCAGAAAATCCAGCAACAGCTCGATCAAATTCCAAAACCAACAGTAAGTAAAAATAAAATCCTCGTTGTTGAAGATGATTATGCCACTTCCAAATTATTGAGCAATTACTTAACAAAGTGGGGATATGATCCTCTAATAGTCAATTCATATAAAAAAGCTCTTAGTCTTGTTGAAAATGAAATTTTCCTTGCTATTATGGTTGATGTTAATCTTCCTGAAATAAGTGGTTTTGAATTGATGAAACAATTGAGAGCTCATCCAAATGTTCGTCATACTCCAATTATTGTTTTAAGCGTTGAAGCTGAAGAACAAAAAGCTTTTATGATGGGTGCAGTCGAGTATTTTCAAAAGCCAATCAACTATCGCTATTTAGTTGAAACTTTAATGAGTTACAAACTTAAAAAAGACTCAACTATTTTAATTGTAGATGATGACTTACCTACTTTGAATTTAGTTAAAAGCACTGTTGAGCAAGTTGGTTTCAATACTATTGCTTTGAGTGATTCTTCTAAAGTAATGGACTATATCGAAAATACTCATCTCGATCTTGCAATAATTGATTTGGATATGCCGATAATCAATGGCTTCGAATTAATAAAATTGATCAAATCAAAGAAGAAATTTTTCAATCTTCCGATAATAATTTACACAGGTAAAGAAACTTATCAGGAAGAACTTAAAAAAGTTGAAGGAATGTTCACTGAGTTGCTTCATAAGAATAGCACTAAAATGGAAGACCTTGCTGACGCAGTCGCATCTTTGATTAACCGAGCTGATGAACCTAAAAAACCTGAAGAAGTAAAACTCAGTTCTGATGCTTATAAAATTCTCCTTGTTGAAGATTACAAACATTCACAGATAATTGTTACAAGATTATTAAAGAAAAATAATTTCGAATCAATCGTCGTTGTTGAAAATGGATTGCAAGCACTTGAAGCAGTTAAGCAACAAAAATTTGATTTGATTTTGATGGATATGCAAATGCCTGTTATGAACGGATTCGAAGCAACGCAGAAAATTCGTGAGATGCCAGATTACAAAGACACTCCAATTATTGCATTAACAGCTTTTGCAATGAAAGGCGATCGTGAAAGATGCCTTGAAGCAGGAGCTACTGACTATATCCCCAAACCAATCGATTCTCAAGAATTCATCGAAAAGGTAAAATTCTATACTGAAAAAAGATTGCAATTGAAATAATCCATTACATTTATGGAAAATAAAATCAGAGTACGATTCGCTCCGAGTCCAACTGGATATTTACATGTTGGAGGATTGAGAACTGCCTTATACAATTTTCTTTTTGCAAGAAAAAATAACGGTAAATTCATTCTTAGAATTGAAGACACTGACAGAAATCGTTATGTTGAAGGTGCAGTTGAAAATCTAATCAAAGCACTTAAATGGTCTGGACTTGATTATGATGAAGGTCCTGATATCGGCGGTGATTATGGTCCCTATATGCAATCCCAGCGTCTTGATATTTATAAAAAATATGCTGATGAACTGATTGCTTCAGGTAATGCATATTATTGCTTCTGCACACAAGAAAGATTGCAACAGCTTCGTGAAGAGCAAGAAAAACTTAAAGTTCCACAAATGAAGTATGATAAGCATTGCTTGACATTAACTCAGGAAGAAATTCAGAAAAGATTGAATGAAAAGATTCCTTTTGTTATAAGATTAAATGTTCAACCGAATCAGAAAATTATTTTTGATGATGTTGTTCGTAAACGTGTTGAGTTCGATAGTTCTAATATTGATGATCAAGTTTTAATTAAGAGTGATGGTTATCCTACCTATCATCTTGCAAATGTAATTGATGATCACTTGATGGAAATATCGCATGTAATTCGTGGCGAAGAATGGCTTTCATCAACACCAAAGCACGTAATTCTCTACGATGCCTTCGGATGGCAGAGACCCATCTTTGCTCATCTTCCACTTTTACTAAATCCTGATAAATCAAAACTTAGTAAAAGACAAGGCGATGTTGCAGTTGAAGATTATCGTGATAAGGGTTATTTGAAGGAAGCATTGATAAATTTTGTAGCATTGCTCGGTTGGAATGCTGGTGATGACAAAGAGTTTTATCAAATGAATGAACTTATCGAAGCATTTTCACTGGAGAGTGTTAATAAGTCCGGAGCTGTTTTTGACATTGTCAAACTTAATTCACTAAATGCTGAACACTTACGTCATAAATCCGACAAAGAGATTCTTTTACTATTAAAAGAAGAAATTAAAAAATCAGATTTAGCACAAAAAAATCTCAGTGATGATTATTTGCTTTTAGTAATTTCAGCAATGAAAGAAAGAGTTACATTCGTTTCCGAATTCATTACTAATTGTAAATATTTTTATGAAGAGCCCAAAGAATACGAGCAAAAGTCAATTGAAAAAAACTGGAAATCTGATACAGCAGAACATTTAAATAAATTGATTGATGAATTTTCAAAACTTGAAAACTCACAAAAAGTTGATTTTGAAAGTGCCTTGAATAAAGTTGCAGAAGAACTTGAAATTAGCAAAGGAAAGTTGATTCATCCACTTCGACTTGCTGTTTCAGGACAAAGCACAGGTCCCGGAATGTTTGATTTACTTTTTATTCTCGGTAAGGATGAAGTAATCAAGAGAATTCAGAAAGCTATAGAAAAAATAAAAATTTAGTCTGTCAAATTCCGTATTTCAAAATAATTTATTTTTTCGGATTCCAGCTATCTTTCAAAGTTACTGTTCTGTTGAAAACTAATTTATTCTCTGTTGAATATTTTGAGTCAACACAAAAATAACCTAAACGCTCAAATTGAAATTTTTCTAATGGTTTAGCATTCTTCAAAAATGGTTCGAGCTTAGCATTTTGTATGATTTTCAGTGAATCATTATTTATATAATCCAACCAATTATCAACTGCTCCGGGATTTTCTATTTTGAACAAGCGATCATAAAGTCTCACTTCAGCATCAATTGCATCTTTAACCGAAACCCAATGAATCGTGCCTTTAACTTTCTTTGTCGAACTTCCCCCTGACTTCGTTTCAGGATCGTAACTACATCTCAATTCAATGATATTACCTGAATCATCTTTAATTACCTCTTCACATTTAATTATGTAAGCATACTTCAATCTGACTTCTCCACCTGGAACTAAACGATGATAACCTTTCGGAGGATTTTCCATAAAGTCATCGCTCTCAATGTAAACCTCTTTTGAAAAAGGAACTTGTCTCTTACCGGCTTCAGGTTTTTCAGGATTATTAACTGCTTCAACAAACTCTGTTTTATCTTCAGGGTAATTTGTTATTACAACTTTTATAGGATTCAGCACTGCCATCGCTCGTTGAGCATTCTTATTCAAATCCTCACGTATAGCAAATTCAAGTAATGAAATATCCGTCAATGCATCTCTCTTTGCCACACCAACTAATTCAGAAAAATTCCAAATTGCTTCAGGAGTATAACCTCTTCTTCTATATCCTGAAATAGTAGGCATTCTTGGATCATCCCATCCATCAACTAATTCATTTTCAACTAATTCAAGAAGTTTTCTTTTACTCATAACTGTATAAGTAAGATTTAATCTCGCAAACTCAATCTGTTGAGGATGATAAACTTCTAACTGATCGAGATACCAATCATATAAAGGTCTGTGGACTTCGAACTCAAGTGTACATATTGAATGCGTAATTCCTTCAATCGAATCCTCTAAACCGTGAGCCCAATCGTATGTTGGATAGATGCACCATTTATCGCCTGTTCGATGATGACTTGAATGAATAATTCTATACATAACTGGATCACGAAGAAGCATATTCGGTGAACTCATATCAATCTTAGCACGAAGAACTTTTTCACCATCTTTGTATTCACCATTTCTCATTCGCTCAAACAAATTGAGATTTTCTTCAACCGATCTATTTCTATAAGGACTTTCTTTACCGGGTTCATTTATAGTTCCTCGTAATTCTCTCATCTCTTCCAAGGATAAATCATCAACATACGCTTTACCTTTTTTTATGAGCTGAACAGCATAATCATACATTTGCTCGAAATAGTCGGATGCATAAAAAATTCTGTCTTCGAAATCAGCTCCGAGCCATTTTACATCTTCAATTATTGAATCAACATATTCCTGCTCTTCTTTAGTCGGATTAGTATCATCAAAACGAAGATTGAATTTGCCATTATAATCTTTTGCAATTCCATAATTAAGGCAGATAGATTTTGCGTGACCGATATGAAGATAACCATTTGGTTCAGGAGGAAATCTTGTATGAACTCTTCCACCCCACTTATTTGTAAGCAAGTCTTGATCAATTATTTCGTAAATAAAATTCTTGGATTTTTTTTGTGCAGATGTATTTTCAGACATATTTGTTTAAGCTTATTTTTTATTCAAAAATAAGCATAACAGAAGGAAGAGAAAAATTGGAAAGCTCTGATAACTATAAAACTATTTCACCCGGATCATCTACTGGTTCGATACATTCCAGAGTTGGAATATGAAATTCTTCCATCAAATCTTCGATGTCTTCATCATCTTCTTCAGCGAATTCATTCCAATTATCAATCAGATAAAAGTCAAAATGTTCTTTTTGTTTTTTGGTTTTTCTTTTTTTGTTGACTTTCGTTTTCATTTTTTACCTCGAATTAAGCGTTCTATTTTAATTATCGAAAAGATGTTGAAACAGTTTAGATAAAAGTCAAAAAGAATTGATAAGAAGTATAAAAGAGTATATCTTTGCGTTATGGAAATTTGTTGTTCTTTAATTGCCGAAGTGGCGGAATTGGTAGACGCGCTGGACTCAAAATCCAGTGGGGCTCACACCTCGTGCCGGTTCGAGTCCGGCCTTCGGTACTAACAATCTGATTCGGTTTAATTTTTATTTTATACTTTGATTCTTCAATACTCAATACTCAATCCCCAATTACCATTTATCATTTTATCTCATTGAGATTCTTTTACTAACAGCTCTGCGCCCTCTGCGGTAAAAAAATTAAACCACAGATAACACAGATTAACAATGAACAATTAAAAATGTACAATGTATCCAAAGGATCCTTCGGACAATGACCAATGTCCAATGACCAACATCCAATCCCCTATCTCCTACATCCTAAAAATATTTTCATCCCTTCGGGATT
>CAKZLD010000217.1 GCA_937125135.1 uncultured Ignavibacterium sp. | reverse complement strand
TTTGATTATTGTTGGGATGATTTATGCTCTTATTGCCTAACCGAGAATTGCGGTTACCGTAAATCGCAATTTCAAAACGAAGTTATATGGAATAAAGAGAAATTATTAGGCAAAACTATAATTTCTCCTCCGAAATCTTGACTGCTTCAGGTTCTTTTACTTTGAGCAAGATTAACATGCCAGTCAGAAAGAAAAATGCAATCGAAATAATTGCAAATCTTTGAGAGTTTGTTAAATAACTAACTAAACCAAAAACTAACGGACCTAATACTGCGGAACTTTTCCCGAAAAATGAATAGAAACCAAAAAATTCTGTTTTCTTTTCCGGAGGAGTGAGTAATGACATTAAACTTCTACTAATTGATTGGCACGAACCCATTGCCACACCTGCCAAAAGTCCAACTACATAAAATTGATTTTTTGTTTCAATAACAAATGCGAGAAAGACAGTAATCAACCAGATAATCAATGTGTAAATTATGGACTTTTTCTGTCCGATTGAATCAGCAATGATTCCAAATATAATTGAGCCAATAATCGCAGTAGTCTGAACAGTCAGAAAAAAATAAATCAATTCCATTTCACTAAAGCCCATAGTGGTATGGGCATAATTTCCCGCAAAATAAATTACTGTATTTACTCCTTCTATGTAAAAGAAAAATGCAAGAAGAAATACTGCAAGATTTTTATAATGTTTAAGATGAGAAATTGTATCCCAAACTCTTTTATAACCAATTTTCAAAAAACTTTCTGTATGCTCAACTTTTCTTCTGGAATCTTTAAGAAAAAGAAAGAGTGGTAAAGAAAAGATTAAAAAGAAAACTGCTGAGATAATGAAAGTCTCACGGATTTTATCATCATTGATAAATGGAAATACGATTGCAAGCGAAGCAATTGATCCAAAATATCCTGCTGCAAATCCATATCCGCTAACTCTTCCATAATTCTTTGGTTCGGTAATTTCAGGGAGAAATGAATCATAAAAAACCAAACCTGCTTCAAAACCAATATTTGCCAGCACGAATAACAAAATTCCTGATAAAATATTTCCTTCATTCACAAAGTATAAAGAAGCTGTAGAAAAAATGCAGAGTAATGTAAAGAACAAAAGAAATCTTTTTTTACCAGCAGAATAATCAGCAATTGCTCCGAGAACAGGTGAAATGATCGCAGTGAATGTCATTGAAATGCTTGTTGCAAGAGACCAATATAAATCGCCAACTGATTCTCCCTGAGCAACAACTTTTTTGAAATAAACTGCATAAAGAAAAGTTGCTACAATAATTGCAAAGGAAGTGTTTGCAAAATCAAACAATGACCAGATAAAAATCTTTCTATAATTCTTCATTCGAACCTTTGGAAGAAGTTTTATTAATGGTGTCCTCTAAAAGTCCTCTTCCAGTCTTTTTAATTTCACCAGATTCCTTAAGCTGAATTAAAATGGAGTCTAAAATTCCATTGAGAAATTTACCACTTCCTTCAGTGCTGAATTTTTTTGAAATTTCAATCATTTCATTGATGGTAACTTTAGGCGGAATATCAGCAAAGAATAAAAATTCACATATTCCCATACGAAGTAGAATCTTATCAATCATGGCAATTCTATCCATTTCCCAATTACTCAGTTTATCTTCTATCAGGTTGTCACATTTTTTTCTATTCGAAACTACATTGAAAATCAAATTCATACCGAATTCTTTATCAGAATTATCACTTAAATCTTGAAAAATTTCATCAATATGTTTTTGCAATTCTTCATTGTTCATTTCAAAAGCATATAGAACCTGCAGGGCTTTTTCTCTAATTTGTCTTCGTTTGAAAACTTTACTCATAATTCCTCTTAGATTGAAAATAACCAGAAAACTGAAAGTGCTAAAGATTCTCTTAATCTGTTATAAATATTTGAACCTAAACTCATTTCAAAATCAGAAGCAATGGTCTTTATTTTGATTTGGTGAAAATTACTAATTTCTCTTATTCTCACAAGATGAAAGGAATCAGAAATAACAATTATTTCATATTCAGGATATTTTGGCAAAATTATTTTTTTTATGAACTGAATCTGCTCATTTGTTGAAGAAGTTGTTGTTTCTAATTCTACATTCTCAAAAGATGGATTAAGGGTTTTAAAATATTTATATGCTACTTCTGCTTCACTCATTTCACCTGGGGCATTTCCTCCTGTAAAATATATTTTGCTTATATCATAACTTTTTGTGAGGCTTGCAGATTTACTGACTCTCGATGCTAAAATTGGACTCGGCTCATTATTTGACCAAACAGCAGCTCCTAAAACGATTAAAATGTTCTTCTTGTCTTTGCTCAAAGATTTTTCACTAAGTTTATTTTCATTAAGCAGAATAATTATGTTAGCAAACAGAGGAAAAATTACCATCAAAATTATAGTCGAGAAAAGAGCTTTTCCACTGAACACTTTTGGTTTGGTTTTAGAATACATTATGTAGAAAGCAAAATAAATAATGGAAAACAGATATAAAGTAAAACACAATCCTGTAAATAACTTGTTACCGTATTGTCCGAAAAAGTAATATTTATTAAATGGCATCTGAACTTGATTTGAATAATATCCCAATCCAAGAAAAAGATAACTAAAAAACAAAATGGTGAATGACTTTACAGGTCTGATTTTGTATTTTTTGAAAAGAAATATTATTTCCAAAACTAATATTGAGTAAAAAAGAATCGTTAAAAGATTTCCGGTTAAAAAGAAATTGAAGTTGTTGAATGCTACGGACTGATTATCATATTTTATATAAATAATGAGCACTAACTGAATAATCAGCGCAGTAATAATAAATATTTCTAATTTGTTACCCTTTGATTTCATCTTTAATCTTAATTAAAAAAATATTTTCTTAATTGTAATTAAAATTTTTTGTAAAAAATAATTGATTTGTATAGTCTCATCTGTTATTTTTGTATTGCGGTATACAGAAGGTTCACCCCCAGACCTTTTGTATGGGCAGGCCCGATGGCTTCGGTCATCGGGTTCTTTTTTTATATAGACATTAACCATATTACTCCTAATATAAGACTGAATAAAGTTATCACTATCCCTGATTTTAAGTACTCACTGAATTTAATATTTACTCCTCGTTTTCTTGCCATCTCAACAACAATCAGGTTTGCAACTGATCCTAATAAAGTCAGGTTACCTGCAAAGGTTGAAGATAAAGAAAGAGTTAGCCATAATTTTTCTGGGTTAGCTATTTCTTTGATAATTGGACTCATCATTAAAACTGCAGGCACATTAGAAATAAGATTGCTAAGAATTGATGAAACCAAAGAGATATTAATAATTCTATTTTGGCTGAAAAACTCTAAGTCGGAAATCTTCACCGCAGATGATAATAAATGATTTGTCTGATGTGAAATTATAAATAAACAAGCGAAAAAAATCAGAAGTGAAAAATCTATCTCAAGAAAAACTCTTTCTGGTTTAATTCTTCTTGTTATAAGTAAAGTTGCTGAGGCAGCTAATGCAGTAATTGACACAGGTAAGCCGAACAAAAAAGCAAGTAACATTATTGATAAAACGACTGTACTTTTAATAAAAAGTGGTTTATAAATCTTTGGTTCTGAAATTATGTTCTGTTCAAAATTATCATTTCTAAATTCTTTTCTATAAATCATTGAAATAACCAATACAACCAATGTCAGACAAATAATTGAAATCGGGAACATATAAAACATAAATTTACTAAAAGCTATTCCGGATTGAATTCCTATAATCATATTCTGAGGATTGCCGACAATAGTTGCAGCACTTCCAATATTTGCTGAAGTAGCTAAAGCTATTAAATAAGGGATCGGGTTTCTTCTCAGTTGTAGAACAATTTCAATAATCATTGGAGTGAACATTATAACAATTGTATCGTTCAGAAAAAGACTTGATAATATCCCCGAACTGAAAGTTAGAATGATTAGCAATTGTTTTGGAGTTTTTGAATAAGCGATAACCTTATTGGTGATGATATTAAAAAAACCAGCTAATCTTAAATTTATATTGATGACCATCATTGCGAAAATTAGTACTATCGTATCAATATCAACATAAGAAACAGCCTTTTCCAAACTCATTTTATTCAGCACTATCAAAACAGAAGCACCCACAAGTGAAATCGTGGCTCTGTTCATTCTAAATTTTGGAAAGCTGCCAATTGCAATACCGAATAAACTTAAAAAGATGATAATCAGATTTAAATATTCTATCATTTCTAGGAGTAGAATTTAATTGCTGAACAAATTTACTATTATATCTTTGTAATGACACATTAGAATTTTAATAAAATAGGGTGAATATGACCAAAAGCAAAACTTCTCTGTTTAATAAAACTCTTGATTTGATAGAAATTATTGGAAACAAACTTCCTCATCCAGCAACTTTGTTTGCAATTCTGGCCATTCTCGTGGCTGCTATCTCTTACATAGGCGATATTTTCAGTTTAAGTGCAATTCATCCCGCTGATAATTCAATAATAAAAGTAAAAAATCTCTTATCATCTGATGGAATAAGATGGATTTATACTAATGTCGTTTACAATTTTGTAAATTTTCCTCCACTTGGTTATGTATTAGCAGTTATGATTGGTATTGGGGTTGCAGAGGGCTCAGGTTTATTTAATTCAATGATAAGAGCGCTTGTTCTCAAAGCACCGAAAAGATTGATAACTGGTGCGATAGTTTTTGCAGGTGTATTGTCTCATATCGCCTCTGAAGCCGGTTATGTTATTCTTATTCCATTAGGTGCAACAATATTTTATGCGTTAGGTCGCCATCCAATGGCTGGACTTGCTGCTGCTTTTTGTGGTGTGAGTGGTGGTTTCGGTGCTAACTTTTTGATTGGCTCAATTGATCCAGTTTTAGCAGGTCTTACACAATCTGCAGCAAATATCATTAATCCTGATATTAAAATAAATGCTGCAGTGAACTTCTATTTTATGTTTATTTCAGCAATTATGATTGTGTTAGCAGGAACGTGGATTACTGAAAAAATTGTCGAGCCCCGTCTTAAAAATTATGAAGGGAATGCTGAAAAAATTCCTGTTAATGATCTTTCATCTGATGAAAAGAAAGGACTTAAGTGGGCTGGACTAAGCCTTTTGATTACAATTATACTCCTTGTTTTTACTGTAGTACCAGAGAATGGAATTTTCCGTAATCCTGAAACAAAAGAGATTCTTCATTCACCTTTTTTTGATGGTATTATAACCGGAATTCTGGTTTTCTTTTTAATTCCGGGATTGGTTTATGGGATAGCAGTCAAGTCAATCAGATCCGATAAAGATTTTATGAAACATATAATAAAATCAATGGGTACGTTGTCAACATATATAGTATTGGTTTTCTTTGCAGCACAGTTTGTTTACTTTTTCAGATATAGTAATTTGGGTTTAATCATTGCAATTGATGGCGCACAATTTTTAAAGAGTATTGGATTAACAGGAATTCCGCTTTTAGTTGCATTTGTATTGGTATCCGCATTCATCAATTTATTTATGGGAAGTGCATCTGCCAAGTGGGCAATAATGGCTCCGGTTTTTGTACCCATGTTTATGTTATTGGGTTATCATCCAGCTTTAACACAGGCAGCGTTCAGAATTGGTGATTCTGTTACAAATCTCGTTACTCCTATGATGAGTTACTTTGCTTTAATAGTTGCTTTCGCTCAAAAATATGATGAAAAATATGGAATCGGAACAATAATATCTACAATGATTCCATATACTGTTCTACTAACAGTATTCTGGGTTTTATTACTTATTGCTTGGATGTTGATTGGATTACCCCTTGGACCCGACGGACCTTTGTTTCTTGGGAATTGAAGAATAAAAGATTTTAAGATTTCTTTTTCATCTTTTTAACAGCGCGTGCTAATTGGTGAATTATCTGATAAATTACTTCATCAGGCACACCATCATAATGTTTTGACTGAAATCTCATATCACATTGATCATTTACATAATCAATAACAACAAATCTTTCATCTTCTGTAATTGCAATCTCAGATGAAAAGAAATCCAATTTTGTAATTTTTGAAATCCTTGATGTAATTCTAAAGAGCTTATTCAATTTATAATTTTCAATTTCTTCTCTTGTCAAAATTTTGTATAAATGTGTTTCATCATCCCACCAGCAACAAAATGATTTTCCAAAAGCCCAAAAACATCTGAACCAAGCCCTTCTTTCATTAAAATATTTGGGAATAACTTTTTCTTGAAGAATGTATTTATCTTCATCAAGATTTTTCCTTTCATCAAGAACTTCTTTCAAAGTCTCTGCTCCAGTTACAACTCCGATTCCACCACCTGTTGTATTGCAAGGTTTAATAATAAAAGGTCTTCCAAGCACAGCAAGTTCATCAATTGAAAGTTTTATTGTTTCATTTTTTTTGTGCGGTGGAATTATTATTGAATGTGGAACTTGTAAGCCACCTGTAATAAATTCTAAGTGCATTGAAGCTTTATCAGTTGAGTGTTGAACTCTGTCATAAGGATTGAAGATTCTGCATTTCCTTTTCTGAAGAATTTCACCCAACTCATAGAATTCTTCGTCAACATCTGAAGCTCTATCGAGATAAGATCGAAAAGATAACCTACGTTTTCTTAAATCATCAGTAACTTCACTTATGTTATAATACGAAATTCTGAAAGTTGATAACCCATTTGCTTGAAGAATATTTTCGACTTCATTTACAAAGTCAATATCATATTCCCATTCATAACTGATGGCAAAATCAAATTTTTCCATTAAATATTTGTTTAACTTTAAATACTGAAAAAAGAATTTCTATTTTTGTGAAGATTAAAATAATTATCAAATTCAAATAATTTATGCAGAAGAACTTCTCAGCTTTAACATTGATATTCCTAACAGTTTTTATTGACCTGCTTGGATTTGGATTACTGATTCCTGTTTTGCCTTCTTTTGGGGTTAATGTATTGAGAATTGATGAACTGTCAATCGGGATAGCAATTTCGATTTATTCTTTCATTCAGTTTTTGTTCAATCCAATATTTGGAAAAATCTCTGACAAAAAAGGTCGAAAACCTGTTATTCTCTTTTGTCTATTCTTAAATGCACT
>CAKZLD010000216.1 GCA_937125135.1 uncultured Ignavibacterium sp. | reverse complement strand
TTGAAAACTTTGCAAATCTCTGTAAATAATCTGAAAAAAAATTAGCTCAGACTTTTGCTAATTCTTTATTCAAATCTCTTACACAGGAGAGATGATAAACGTTTTTATACTTTTTCAATAACTGATCTGAATTTTCGGATAATGCCTGACCGCCGACGTAAATCTTTTTGTTGACAAACATTTTAGTAATGTTGTCAAGAACATCCAAAAATCTTGCAAGATTAAGATATAGACTCCAAGAGATTGCAATTACTTGGGGATCAATTTGTCTGATAAATTTAATTACTTCTTTTGCAGGAACAGAAGCGCCGAGATAGTAGGTTTTATATCCATTATACTCAAATATTTTTGCAACCATCTTTGCCCCAATTTCATGAAACTCTTTATCTATACAAGTTACAAGTGCTTTTTCATCTCTTGTATAAATAGGAGAAGGAGCAAATTTTTCAATCAGTGAAGATATTATATTCGTTGCGAGATGTTCTTCAGGAATTGTTAATTCACTGTGATCCCAGAGTTTTCCAATTCTATAAAGGGATTTCTGAAACAAATCAATGTAGATATCAGTTATTTCTATCCCATCCTGAAGAAGTGAGCTGACAATGTTCGAGCAATTTTCTTTATTGCCTTCTATGAGGTTATTGTAAAAATCTAAAAAGTAGGCTTGTTTGATGACAGACATTTTTATCTATTTATTTATTTCAAAAATACAAACCAAATACAACTTTTAGAAGTTCAAAAACGTATTTGCGGAGTAATTCAATAGGGATTGAATGCCATTTTATTTAAGAGGAATAGTAATCAAAGATAAGATTAACTTTCAGAGATTATTGGAAATTCGATTGTAAATTTAGAACCAACACCGACTTCACTTTCAAGATAAACTTTACCATTCATAAGTTCGGTAAATTTTTTCACAATCGTTAATCCTAATCCTGTGCCTTCAAAGCTTCTGTTTAACCCTTCGCTGACTTGTCTGAATTCTTCCCAGATAACATTTTGAAATTCTTTTGGAATACCGATACCAGTGTCAATAATATGAATTTTTGCAAAATGCTCGTTTTTTTCACATTTAACAGTGACACCACCACTATTTGTAAATTTAATTGCATTATTTATAAGGTTGTCAAGAATGTTTTGAAGCATATTTTCATCAATTTTACAATAAATTTTTTGATCGGGTAATTCGAGTTTATAACTCAAATTTTTTTGTTTCGCTGATTGCTGGAAAAGTTGGAAAGAGCTTTTGATAATTGGTATCAGATTTTGTTGAGAGAGCCTCATTTCGTGTTTGCCAGATTCAAGTTTTGAAATTGATAGAATGAGATTCAAAGTTCCTTTTAGACGATTAGCAGAACGAATTATCGTTGAAGCCATTCTTTCAAGTTCCGGATTATTCTGAAGTTCATCTTTTAATAAATCTGCAAAACCCAGGATTCCAACAAGCGGTGTTCTCAACTCATGACTCATATTTGCAAAGAAATATGATTTAACTCTATTCATTTCCTCCGCCTTTTCTTTTGCTGTTATAAGTTCTTCTTCAATCTTTTTTAAATCGGTTATATCTGTGAATAAAGCGAAAGAGCCATTAAAAGAGCCATCAGATAAAAATACGGGAGAACTGGATATAATACACCAGATTGTTGAACCATCTTTTCTTTTCATCCTTCTTTCATAATTGCCAATTTTACCTTCACTTCTTTCTTTGAATTTATTGATTTGATCTTCAGCATCCTCGTCGAAAATTAAGGAAAGAAAATTTAGACCGGTTAATTCATCATTTTCATATTGTAACATAGTCGCAAATTTTTTGTTAAAAGTTTTGACTTTCATTTCTTTATCGAATATTGCGATGCCTTCATTTGCAGTTTCAAAAATATTTCTGAATTTAAGTTCGCTTTCTTCTAAAGCTTGAGAGACTTTTTGTCTTTCTTCGGTTAAATGAATTTTGTTTAGAGCGATATTTAGTTGTTTACTGACTGAACCAACAAATTCAATTTCTTCGTTAGACCAATTCTTCTTTTCTCTGAAGGAATTGATAACTATAACAAAAAATCCATCATCGTTGAATGAGAATGGATACCATAATAAACTTTTTATTCCCATAACATTGTGCAGAATTTCGTAAGAACCATCTTTCAATATTGCTTCATCAGGAAAGTCATAGTGACTAATTATAGCTGATTTTGATGTCATCATTTTATAAGCACCTTGCTTAAAATATTCAAGCGGATAGTCTGGTTCAAATTTGTAAATATCCGTTGCGATGGGATTTACCCATTCACAAATTAAAGAGACAAGTTGGTTGGAGAAAGAAACTGAGTAAACTGCAGTTCTTTCAACATTTAATGTTTCACCAAATGTTTCATTCATTCTTGTAAATATTGAATACTTACCATCACTAGAAATAATGAAATTTGAAATATCATTTAGTGCTTGAGAGAATTTAAGAAGTTTTATTATATGCTCTTCTTTCTTTTTACGATCTGTAATGTTGATTACCAATCCACCAATGACCATATTATTTTCATCTCTACTTAAAATTGACCCGACATCATAAAACCAAA
>CAKZLD010000215.1 GCA_937125135.1 uncultured Ignavibacterium sp. | reverse complement strand
ATTTTTGATTTAATATATTCGAGCGTCTGTGTTTCAATCCACGCACGCACAGGGCGTGCGACCAAACTCCTCTTTTGTAATTTTATTACCACTAAGTTTCAATCCACGCACGCACAGGGCGTGCGACTCTATTTAATTTTCGAGAAGGATTGTCTTATTTAGTTTCAATCCACGCACGCACAGGGCGTGCGACTGTATTTATACTAAATTCTTATTTTATTAAGTTTTAGCACACCTATTTTGCTAATACCTGAAATAAAATTCTTACTTATCCAATAATTAAACATATCTTTCGATTTTTTGATTATTTTCAATCGCTAATCTCCTTATAATTTTGTGTTTGCTTCGGTTAGCAGATTATCTATATAATGAATGTATCATCTGCCCTGAAGTTTTTACTTGTTCCAAAACTTTCAACTCTGTTTTGCCAATTTGAGCCCAAGTAATAAAATCTGAAACTATCCTCCTCTGGTTTATAAGTTTGTAATAATCTATGTTTCATCATTTCCCATTGAGCCGGATCTACAACACATTCAAAAACGGAGTATTGTGCTCTTATTCCATAGTCCTGACAAATTTCTGCAACTTTTCTAAGTCTTTTTTGACCACTTTTGTTCTTTGTAGAAACATCATAACTAACAACAACCATCATAAAAAATATCCCTTATTTATTTTAAATAAAACGGTGGATAATATTCAATATCACCTCTGATGTATCGTGCCAGCAGTTGTGCCTGAATATGAGGCAATAATCCGATTGTCATTTTTTCTCCAAGAAACGGATGCGTTATTTCTTCTTGTTTTCTTTTTTGATAAGCTGTCAATAGTTCTTTACGTGCATTATCAGAAATTCTTACTTCGCCTGATTCTCTAAATTCAAAGTCCTTTTTAGTTACCTGTTTCAGATTAATCAGGTTTAGCATAACTCTATCTCCCAGATAAGCTCTGAATTCTTCCATTATATCAAGAGCAAGACTTGGTCTTCCCGAACGAATCTGATGTAAAAAACCAACTTGCGGATCAAGTCCGACTGTTTCAAGAGCAGAGCGTACATCGTTAACCAGTATTGCGTAGAGAAAAGATAATAAGGCATTTGCCGGATCGAGTGGTGGTCGTTTTGACCTTTGATTGAATACAAAATCTTCTTTTTGAGATGTAATTAGATTTGATAACACACCAAAGTACATATTAGCACACTCACCTTCGTAACCACGAAGTTCATCTAATGATTCAGCTTGTTTAATTCTAGTTAATCTTTTTGCCATTATTTCTGCAACAGATATTACCTCGTCTGAACATATGTCAGGATGATTTCTTTGATGACGCAACAGCAGATATCTGTAATTTGAAACTTTTGCTGCAATAATCGGACGAGCAATTTTCAGGGATTCAAATTCATTATCTGAGATAGAGTACTGAGTTTTACGAAGCAATACATTTCCTTTTTGTGCTCCATAAACACGAGCAAGAAATTTTCCTTCAGGAGTCAGATAACTTATTCCAACATTATTCTCTGCACAGAATGCCATTAATTGTGGTGTTAAAGCTTTGAAACCAAAGCATACAATATTTTCAATTGAGTGAACAGGTGCCTGAAAAGCTTTTTTCGAATTGCCATTTTCATCTGTAACCTCAACTACAAAAGTTTCGTGCTCTTTTCTCACAAAAGCATTATCTGAGGTGATATATAATGTATTCAAATGCTTTTTCATTCTGAATATAACTCCTTTATATAATTATGCAGCCTCCTTTTATTCATAGCTTTTGGCTGACAAACAGACTGAATTGAACAGTTACGGCATTTAGTTGAATACTCGGCAGTTGGAACTATTTTGCTTGAAATAATTTCTCTTACTTTTTCGATCACTTCAATTGTCTGTTTTCGGAGGGGATTATCAATTTCTACATTATATCTACGACGAATTTTTCCATAAAAGAAAGCTGCTGTATTAATCTTAGAATTGAGCATTTCTTCGAGACAAAGTACTTGTGCACAAAGCTGAACTTTATCACTAATATCCTCTTTTGGTTCGCCAGCTTTAAATTCCACAGGAAGTATTTCTTGTCCTTTAGAAGTTTGGATGAATTCAACTACGTCACATCTGCCAACCAATCCATATTTGTATGAATGAATTCTTAATCCACGAACTGTTTTAACATTACCTCTTGTTTCGTAAGTATCATTATCAACTTTTTCGTGGAGAATTTCTCCGCGTACGGTAAAGAGATTTTCCTGCCAAACATCATCTATGTGGATTAACCCGCACTGACGAGGGCAAAAGATATAATGTTGTAAAGCACTAATCATTATGAATTCATCTTCAGAAAACTCTTTTCTCAATCCATTCATCTGAATAACCTTTCGCTTTATAGATTTCTCTCATCCGGTATTGAACAAGTTCAGGATTTTCGATTTCTTCCAAACGCTCATAGCCTACTTTTGCAAGCCATCTTTTAAATGGTTCAGCTTTAAGAGATGAAATAGATTGGATTATTCTTAATAATCCTTCTACATCAAAACATTCTGTTTGATACTTCTTACCATTAGTTGATTTATCTCTGAGTTGTCGACAAAATGCCGACAACTCAATTCCACTGAAATCTTTTTCAGGTCTTTTCAGTCGATACCAATAATCTCGAGTTTTATCTCTATTTGTAAGGGCTTCGATAACATCAACAACAGCAAAATACCATTTTTGCTCCTGTTTATACCAAATTGAACGGATTTTTTTGCTCTCAAATAGTTTTATGTTAGGCATACACTGACCTTTTTGAATAGTTCTATTTTACATCGTCTTTCATATTTCACCCCTACGGGGTTTTGGTTTTATCTGCATAATCAATTTTCTATAAATATTTCATCCCTGGCGGGATTTCATTTATGTTTGCTTTGTAAGTAACGCAATTTCTGATTGTCCCTTTAGGGAAAAAATATTTATAGAATAAATAAAACCAATAGAACCGAAGTCCCGTAGGGACGATATATAATTACTACTCAACCTCAACAATTTTGAATATTTCCGGAAATGTTTTTCCATCGAGATAAATTTCGTAATCCGAGTAACTTCTTGCTGGGTTATCTGTAATTTTTTTATGGGTAACTCTTTCGAACAAATCATGAGCAGATTTGCTTCCCAAAGCTGTTTGATGTTTGAAAACGATAAGTTTTCTTGTGTTCATTTCACCACGGGCAGCTGAACGGTCGTGTTCGAACATATTTTGCATTGCTTCAAAAAATAAATTTAAGTCATCGTCATTAAAGCCGGTTTGACTTGCAAGATGTGCAGAGATAAAACCGTGGCAGCGATATAAACCATAAGGTACTGTGTACTTTCTGCCCATTTCAGAACCGCCTGTTTCTGATCTCTCTTCTGTGGTTTTTGCAACTCTAGTTATACTATGCTCAAGAGCAACGATTGGATCGACTGAACGAGCAAAAGTTAATTGAATAGGTCCTCGAACTTGTCCGGCATTTTTTCCAGTTGACATTACGGCACCAAATGTTCTTATGTCATAATAGTTTTTGCACATCCACATTCTTGCGGCTTCGGTTTTGTCTCCTTTTTCTTTTTGCTTAACTTCTTCATCATCGTGTGCTTGATCAATTAGAGAGTTAAGTACAGCTTTTTCTTTGATAAAAATATCATAAGGTGATTTTTCTTCTTTTGTCATCAAAACATAATTCCTAACTTTTCTCTTTAAGCAAACATCCGTTACTAACCCGTGTCCAGTTTCAGCATCAATTCTTGGTAGATTGCCTGCATCAGGGTCGCCGTTTGGATTGCCGTCTTTTACATCAAAGTAAAAAACAAAGTCATAACGATTTTTGATTGTTTCCATTTTAGTTCTCCTTTATAAAATTATTATTTGTTTTATTTATTTAATTATTCTTCTGAACCAGTTTTCTTTGTAAAGAAATCCTGTCTTTGATGATAGTACCCGATTGCGAAATTTGCCTGTTCATTTAATGAAAGGTTCGTTGGAAATGAGCTTAACTCGGATACTATTTCTCCAATGAGTTTTTCAAAATAAATTTTTCTTCCCTCGTTTAACTTTTTAAGATGTGAATTTTTAAGACTTAGCAGTCTAGGGAATACTGTAATCGGACTGCTTGAAGCAGCACCGTAATAACGGTCTCTGATCGTTGCATTTATACCGGGATTTGCTTCTTCCTGAATTTTTTCGAGAGTTGCAAACAGACGACCTGTTCGATAAGCAACATTTGTGTTGTTTGGATCGAGTGACATAGTTATCTCCTTTTGATTTAATTGTTTGAATCTGATTTTTCTGTTTAAATAAGCTTTCAGAATTGCTGCGCGTGTGCGGTTAACATTTTGTTCTGCTCTAATTCGTCTAATACATTGTTGCGTTAATGTTTGTGGATATGGAGTTCCATCTAAAACACTTTCAATAACAGCTCCTGCAAGATTTGGTGGTACATTTTCCATTTTATATTCGAGCGCTGTGGCGGATAGAATCTGATATAGTGAAAGATATTCTGCATCTTTAGGACCGCGAATAATCTCAAAGTCATCGAAGTGCTGTTTGATATTTTTTCCGAACTCATCAACAGTCAGAACTTTCCAAAAGCGGACAGATATTCTTGCTGCATTAGGTGCTAAGCCTAAAATATAAAAGCGAGATTCTTTATCTGTTACGAACTTTCCAGTATAAATTGATTCCAAAAGTTTTTTGATTTTATTTACACCGGAATCCGGGTCATCCTTTTCGGTTTTTTGCATTGCAATGATCCAGGGAAATATTTCTTCGGGATTTAATTCTGCATTTTGTTTTTCTGACCAGAAAAGGACTGTAGAATCTGCTAAGAAAGCTTTGTTTGAATTAGAATTTAATAAATGCTTAAGTGCACCACTGTACTTTGCTTCTGCCTCGATTGATACGGGTGCATTATATCCTCTTTCTTTTTTGTATGAATCAAATCCCTGATTCTCTTGAATAGCAACTATTTTTACATTTTTATCTGTACCAGCCAACCTCAGTTCTGTGTGTAATCGCTTTATTATTTTTTTATCGCCTGTTATAAGACAAATACCTTCTTTCAAGTCCTCAGCATTTTCTTCTTCATATTTTCCACTTAAAAATTCTTCAGTCTGAAATTTTTTAATTTCATCTTCGTTAATTATTAAATCATTTTTACCGTCTAATTGAAAAGTCATCCAACCATTAATTTTTAGGCATTCTTCAAAATTTTGATGATTTTTGATTTGATTTTGATAATCGGAGTTGTAAAACTCAATAACGGATCTTACTCCTTCATTATCTTTAACATAATCCGGAAGTGTATTTATTTTTTCAATAAATGCTTTATTATACTTTATTGCTTTATCCATCCGTTTTGGATCTTTACTTAGACCTGTAACATATTCAAAGTTATCCCATAGCAGATTTGGTGAAATTTTTTTGCCAGTTCTTACAACGGCTTTTGGAAGGAATTTAAGCTGTCCTCTTTTACCTTCTCTTCGGTTTTGCAAGTCAACTAAATTCCCCTGTTTATTCAGTACAATTACAAAATCTATTTCCTCCAATTCATATCCAATTGGAGTGTGAATTTCTTGTTTCCTTTGGTAATACTCATATAATGCTTGCAGTATCATCTTCTTATCTCCTCACTTGTTATTGGAGGTATTTTAACTGTACCATTTTCAATTTTTGCTTTGAAGAACATTGGCTTTGGATCATTTAAATCCGTGAAGTCCATATCATAAAGCATAAAGCCGAGTTCTCTGGTTTCATCAATTGGTATTGCGGGATTAGTGTCATAATCTTTAATCAGCTTAAAACTGCAGCTGAATTCACGTGTGCCTAAATAAGGTTGATTAAAACATTGTCCTTTAGAAGCTCTTCGCTCAAATATTGCAAGATATTTTCCAGGGGTTTCATCTTTTCTGTATAAATCTTTTTGTTCCTGCCAGTATTTCAATTCTTCCATATAAAATTCTCTCTCTTCGGGCTCCATCAAAAAATCCGGGATTGCTTTGTGGTTGTTGTTTTTTCTTTCAGCAATGGGAATATATTCAAGCACAGCATAAAATCTATACTTAACATCTTTAAGAAAATATCCGGCACGCTGCTGGCGATTATCTTCAATAATAATTCCTGTTTTATTTGAAGCAACAGCACCAACTTCATTTCTTCTTACAGAAGTCCATTTGATTGGATTAAGAATTTCAATTTTTGTAGGATGCCAACGAAT